>CAYWNR010000273.1:0-5414 GCA_964459705.1 uncultured Gemmatimonadaceae bacterium
TATCGTGGAAGTGCCGCTCGAGCCGCTCCGCGGTGGCCTGGAGTTCCGCGAGCGCGTCGGGGAACCGGTCGGCCATGGCGGTGATGGGCTCCGGGTCCCGCGTGCCCGCGACGACATCTTCACCCTGGGCGTTGACCAAGAACTCCCCGTACAGCGTGTGCTCCCCCGTCGAGGGGTTGCGCGTGAAGGCCACGCCGGTGCCGGAATCTTCCCCCATGTTGCCGTACACCATGGCGACCACGGTGACGGCGGTACCCAGGTGATCCGGAATGCGGTGAACCCGCCGATACTCCACGGCGCGTCGGTTTTGCCAACTGCCGAAGACGGCTTCAATAGCTCCCCACAGCTGTTCCCACGGGTCCGTCGGGAACGGCCGGCGCGCCGAGCGCGTTACGATGCTCTTGAAGCGCTGGACCAGCGCCTGGAGCTCTTCGGTGGGGAGGTCGATTTCGCGCGTCACGCCGTGCTTGGCTTTTGCCGACTCGAGGGCCGCCTCGAACGGATCGGCTTCCCCGGGCTGTGGACGGAGTCCGCAGACGACGTCGCCGTACATCTGGACGAGACGCCGGTAGGAGTCGTACGCGAACACGGGGTTATCCGACTGCACCGCGAGCGCGCGCACGGTCTCGTCGTTGAGGCCGAGGTTGAGGATGGTGTCCATCATGCCCGGCATGGAGACCGGTGCCCCGGATCGGACCGAAACGAGCAGCGGGTGCTCGACACCACCGAAGACGCGACCGGTGGCTTTCTCAAGTCGGGCGATGGCGGTCTTGACCTGGTCGCGCGTTTCCGTGGGCAGCGCGTGCGCCGCGAGATAGCGACTGCACACGGCGGTGGATACGGTGAAACCCGGCGGAACCGGAATACCGATGCTGGTCATCTCGGCGAGGTTGGCCCCTTTGCCACCAAGCAGGGCCGACATGTCCGTGCCACCCTCCGTGGCCCCGTCGCCGAAGAAGTAGACGTGCTGGGTCATCGTCGTGGATTCGGATTGGACGTCGACCTGGGGCCGGAGGATCCCGACCGTTGCCATCTCACTCTCCGTGCTGAACGCTGAAGAACACGTGAAACGTGTATGAGGGCTGGCCCGCGGTTCCCTAACACGGCCGGCCAACACGCGTTGCGGAGAATCGCAAGGATCGGGCCGCCTGCCGGCGGCAAGCTAGACTTCCCGTGCCGCGCCGACGGCCAACTCGCCGGCGTGGTGTTCGGAGTCGGCCGTGACCGCGGTGGGATAGTCACCCGAGAAGCAGGCGTGACAGTAGGTGTCATGGGACCCGGCGGCCGTCAGCAACCCGTCGAGCGACAGGTATCCCAGGGAATCGACGCCGAGATGCGCCTGGATTTCCGGGACGGTATGGCTCGATGCGATGAGCTCTTCGCGGGTCGGCGTATCGATTCCATAGAAGCACGGACCCGTGATCGGCGGTGACGCGAATCGGAAGTGCACCTCGCGGGCCCCCGCCTGCCGGAGCATCTGCACCAGCTCGCGTGACGTCGTGCCCCGCACGAGCGAGTCGTCCACGACCACTACGCTACGCCCGGCAATCACGTCCTGAACGGGATTGAACTTGATCCGCACCTTCGCGACCCGGGTTTGCTGACCCGGGTTGATGAACGTGCGTCCGATGTAGTGGTTGCGGATGAGCCCGTGCTCGAGCTTGAGACCGGAGGCCTCCGCGAACCCCAGTGCCATGGCGTTCGACGAATCCGGAACCGAGAACACGCAGTCGGCACGGGGCGCTGGATGCTCACGGGCCAGCGCCTGGCCCAGCGCCCGGCGCACGCGGTCGACGGAGTGCCTGAACACGGTGCTGTCGGGCCGGGAGAAGTAGACGAGCTCGAACACGCAGCGTCGGGACGGTTGAGGTGGCAGGGAAGGCAGGTCGATGACCTTTCCCTCTTCGATCTTGAGCCACTCCCCCGGCTCCAGCTCGCGGGTGAGACGCGCGCCCACGAGGTCCAGGGCGCAGGTCTCGGAGGCGAGCACCCAGCCGTTGCCCAGGCGGCCCAGCGCGAGCGGCCGGAAGCCGCGCGGATCCACGATGGCGTAGAGCGTGCGCCCCACCGTGAGCAGCAGGGAATAGGCTCCTTCCACCCGTTCGAGCGCGTCCAGAATCTGGTCCTCGACTTCGCGGGCGTCGGACCGCGCAATCAGGTGGACCAGCACCTCGGAATCCGACGTGGATTGAAAGATCGAGCCCTGGCGTACCAGGTCCGTTCGGACCTCGCGCGCATTGGTCAGATTTCCATTGTGCGCCAGCGCGAGCGCCCCACGGTGGTAGTTCACCAGCCCCGGCTGGGCGTTCGCGAGAATGGAGCTGCCGGTGGTCGAGTAGCGCGTGTGCCCGACGGCGAGGTCGCCGGTGAGTCGGCGGAGCGTCTCCGGGGAGAACACCTCGTTGACGAGGCCCATGCCACGGTGGACGCGCGCCTGGCCCCCGGGATCGACGACGACGATGCCGGCGGACTCCTGCCCGCGGTGCTGGAGCGCGTACAGCCCGAGGTAGGTCAGCTGGGCGGCCTCCTTGAGATTCGCGACTCCGAATATCCCGCACACGGCTATTCCTCCCCGGTCGCCGTCAAAGGGGCGAGCCTCTCGCGCGTACGAGCGAATTTCCGATCGTTCAGACCGTGCTCGCGGACGAGCGCCGCGGTGACTGGTGGATCACCGGGGGGGGCGGAGGCTCGCGTCGCGCCCGCCATATTCAGGGCTTCTTCTGGCGGTCCGGGGCGCGCACGGCCTCGACGATGGCCCGAAACATTCCTCCAACACCTTTCTTGGCGTTCACCTCGACGAGGCGCTCCGCCTCGTGCGCATCGAACCAGATCCCATGACACTCGGGGCACCGCTCGACCTCGATGCCCGAATAGTGCTCGACCCCGAGGTCCGCCCCACATCGTGGACATTTCATGAGGTGGGTGCGGCGCTCCGCCGCCCGTGCCGCCGCCTCGGCGGACTGCTTGAGCTTCTTGAGGCGCGCGGCTTCGGACTTGGCGAAATACTCTTCTTCGTTGCGGCTCGGCTTGTCCGTCATCAGCTAGATACCTTCCGCGCCGCCCGGCGGCGTGGGGCGCGCGGTGGCGCCCTGTGGCGACGTCGAGTTGCCGGTGTAGGTGTGACCGCGGCCCCGGACGATGGCGTTCACCACTTGACCGTCGTCGAGAAACACGACGTCAAACGTCCCGCAGGACGCTTCGCAGCCATTGCGATAGTAGAGGTACGTCCACGCACCCAAGGTCCGCTCCGTGACGGGTGCGCCCCAGACCGCCACGACCTGATCACGGGACATGCCGGGACTGACCGCGCCGGTGTCGGTCGGCGTCCAGGGTTCATCCGCGGCCGGCATGCTGGACACGGTCGCGGTACGCACCGGCGCCGCCGGCGGCGGTGTCGGCATTGCCGCGGTGGTGTCCGCGGTGGTGTCCGGGGTGGAGGTGGTCGCCTCCTGGGCGGGAGCGGCCTGTTGCTCCTCGGGCTTCTGCCCGCATGCCACGGCGGCGAGGACCACGATCGGGACGAGCTTCCACGTTGTCATGCCGAGCCTCCTTGAAGCATGGGCGCTCCTTGCAACGGGGACGCGAACACGGTCATCCCCAGTGCGGATCCGAGCGACGAGTTGGCGATGCGCTCGGGGTGCGGCATCATTACCACGACGTTGCGCTCGACGTTGGCGATCCCGGCGATCTCCACCACCGCGCCGTTCGGGTTGTCACCAACATACCGCCGGACGACCTGTCCGTTGTCGTCGAGCGCCTGCACGACGATGGCAGGCGCGATGTAGCGGCCGTCGCCGCGGGCCACCGGCATGGTAATAATATCGCCGGTCGCAGACGCGCGGTGAATGGGGTGTCGGGCCACGCCACTACTCATCCCCGTCGGGCTCGGGGTGCCGGTGGGCGGGTTCCGCGGACAAATCGTCGTCATCGCCGCGCTCCAAGAACCCGACCACGGCCGCGCGGGCGAGGCCGTAGCTGAGATAGGCCAGCCCAAGCGGGAAGAAGAAGATGTCGCGCGCCCAGATCGCGAACGCCAGGATCGTGAGGTGGATGGTGAGTCCGAGGAGTCCGCGGGCGCTGCGGATGCCGATGCGCGGGAGCTTGGCGTAGCGAACCGAGCTCACCATCGTCAGGCTCAGCGCCAAGGTCAGGAACACCATGATTTGCGACCACGGCAGGTTTGCGAGTTGCACCTGGTAGTAGTCGGTCTGCGTGAAGGGATAGTACGTGGCGAGCGTGATGCCGGCACCGGGTGACGGAAGCCCCTGGAAGGTGTCCGACGGCTCGTGGCCCATGATCCCGACGTTGAAACGCGCGAGCCGGAGCGCCATGCACATGACGAAGCCGAAGCAGAAGAGCCACGCGAAGCCGCCCTGGGCCTCGAACACCAGCCGGTACGTCAAGAATGCCGGGGCGACCCCAAAGCTCACCAGGTCCACAAGCGAATCGAGCTCCGCCCCGAACCGCGACCCCGCCTTGCTCATCCGGGCGATCCGACCGTCGAGCATGTCGAGCAGACCGGCGATCACGACGTACCACCCGGCGCGGTAGAATTCGCCGCGGGAGGAGAGCACGATCGACCAGATCCCGAAGAACAGATTGGCCAGCGTGAACATGCTCGGGACGACCACCACGACCCGGCGGACGTTGGGACGGCGGCGCGGCAGCGGTCTCACGGCCATTCCGCGATGACGGTGATGCCCGCCCGGGTGCGATCGCCGACGGCCACCCGGGCGACCGCTCCGGGAGGCACGAACGTCTCGACGCGGGACCCGAACCGGATGAGGCCGAGGCGCTCGCCCTGGCGAACGGTTTCCCCTTCGAGTGGATCGGTGACGATGCGCCGGGCGATGAGTCCCGCGATCTGGCGGACGAGGACCGCGCCGCGCGGCGTCGCGATACCGAGCGACATCTGCTCGTTGTCCACGCTGGCCTTGTCGAGGGAGGCGTTGAGGAACTTGCCTGGGCGATACGCACGCCGTACGACCGTGCCGTTCACGGGGTGTCGATTGACGTGGACGTTGAACACGTTCATGAAGATGGCGATCCGCACCGCCGGCCCCGGCATCACGTCGGCGTCGCGGACTTCGGCAATGCTGACCACCCGTCCGTCGGCCGGCGCGAGGACGAGCCGGTCACCGCGCGGGCCCGGTCGGTCCGGGTCTCGGAAGAACAAGGGAATCCACGCCGCCACCGGAAGCCAGACCAGGGGAAGCGCGACCCACCCGGGAGCATCGAGCCAGTGGGCAACGAGCAACAACCCGCCGAGTACCGCGGCGCCGGCGATCACGAACGGAATCCCCTCGGGTGCGATCTTCACGCGGGGAGGTCGTGTCCGGTGATTCGGCGGTACGCGTCGACGTACCGGTCGCTGGTGGCGCGCACCACCTCCGGCGGAAGGTCCGGGCCGGGCG
>CAYWNR010000274.1:0-5394 GCA_964459705.1 uncultured Gemmatimonadaceae bacterium
GGGACTGGGGCCAGACATTGTGTGTCCATTTGCGGTCTCCATGGGCGCGCGGTAGGATGAACGAAGAGACCAGGACACGTGAGGGCGTGATGAAGATCCGAATCCCGACTCCGAAACCGCATCCCACCGGCGGGCCGCCATCCGGATGTGTGCCGCACCTGCCCGCGCCGGGATGCTGGCCGGAACGGAAGACCGACGACGTGGACTCGTGCTTTCCGCCTGAAGGGCTGCTGGATGGTCTCCGCCATCTGACGCGGGACAAACCGGGTCGCCGGGGGCGGAAGAAGTCGTGAACGGCGAGCGCGCACGTCACTTTGTTCTCCATTGGGCCGCGGTTGCGGCCCTTTCTCTTCTGCGGTCGCTCGGGCCTTCCTCCGATCCCGACGGACGAGGTCGACGCGGTCCACTACGCCACGGTCTCCGGGTTCCCCATGCGTAGGCTCGTGGCCGGGGCGGACAGCACGCGGCCGACCGCCCGACGCCGAAGCCGTTTCAGGCGGTCTTCCGCCCGCTCTCCCGCCCGGCGGTAACGAAGGTCACCGCATCAGCGACTACCGACGCATCCATCAACACGTCCCGATGACCGAGACCCGTGGTGGTGCGCAAGGTCCCCCGCGGTGCCCCGCGGGCTACCGACGCTCCGTGACTCCAGGGGATCTTGCGATCGTCTTCGTCGTGAACGACGAGCAGAGGTGCCGTCATCCCCGCCACCAGGCGATCGGTGCGCAGCTCATCCCAGGTGATTCCCATGCGGCGCGCGAACCGGTGCATCATTCCTTCGGACAGGCTGCGGGGTAGTCCCAACCAGTCCCCAACTGGGAGCGAGACGCTCCAGATGGACCCCGGCGGCGCGAGCATGACGACGCGCTCGGCGCGGAGCCCGTGGCGCCACGCGAGCGCGGCAACCGGTCCCCCGAACGAATGCGTGACGACGCCCGCGAGCGGGCCCACCGCGCGCCCAACTAGGAGCGCCGCGCCGGCGCATTCGATCACGTTGGTCTGACGACCGTGGGAACGACCGTGCGCCGGGAGATCTATGGTGACCGCGCGATAGCCCGCGGAAACGATCGGCTCGATGAAGGCACCGAGGCTCTCCGAGCGCCCACCCCACCCGTGAATGAGCAGGACGGCAGGTCCGCTTCCCCACTCCGTGAACGTGACCCACCCACTTCCATAGGGAAGCCGATCGACGACCCTCGGCACGCCAGGCTCGGCAATCCCGAGCGCCGGCACGGGTCGCGGGGTCAAGAGCGCGCGCTCGAACCAACGCGCGGCGTGGTTCGGAAACAGCGTCCCGTATGTGCGGAACACCGCTCTACGCAGGAATGGCAGCATGGCTCGCATCCTTGACGAGGCGTTCGAATTGGTGCCGCGCGAGGTCCGCGGCCTTGCCGTTCCGCATCAGGCGGTGGGCTTGGTTGAAGCCGAGCAGGATGGTATTGAACTCGTGCGCAAACTGATCGCAGTCGAGATCCTGCCGGAAATCCTCCGTCTCGATTGCCTTGCGAGCGGTGGTGGCGATCAGGTCGAGCCACTGCTGCTGCGTGGTGACGAGGTAGTCGCGCGCCGCACCGGGCTGGTCATCCAGCTCGAACGACGCGGGAATGAAGATGCAGCCGCCGGCGAACCCCTGATTGGTGCCCCACTCAAGCCAGTGGTCGAACAGTGCCTCCACCCGCGCGATACCTCGTGAGGCCTTGAGCGCCGGGCGGATCACGGTCTGGGTGAAGCGGTCCACACCGGCCTTGAGCGTGGCGACCTGCAGCTCCTCCTTGGAGCCGAAATGGCGGAACAGGCCGCTCTTGGACATGCCGGTATGGGCCGCCAGAGTCCCGATGGTCAGGCCGTTTAAGCCATTGAGGCTTGCTAGGTTAGCAGCCTCATCGAGGATCGTTGCGCGGGTGTTTTGGCCTTTTGTCATGGAACTATATAAGCACGAACGTTCGTCTCTGTCAAGAACCGCCACCCAATCCGGGTTCGGTGGGTGCCCACTCGCAACCCGGTCACCAGGCTCCCGCGTGGGCCCGTTTACGCGACCCCCGTCGGTTCGCCGCGGCTTGACCAGACGGCTCCGGTCGGCCACCTTCGCGTCGCTTTCGCCCGGACCTCTCATGACGATTCCCCGATTACGGTCCCCCGCCCCACTCCTGGCTGGACTGCTCGCCATCGCGGGGTGCGCGCCCAAGGACTCATCGATGACCACTGCGACTGTTCACCGTGCGCCCTTCGGTTCTACGCCGGACGGGCAGGCCGTGGAGTTGTTCACGTTGACCAACGCGGACGGCATCGAGGTGCGCGCCATGACGTACGGCGCCATCATCGTGTCGATCAAGACGCCGGATCGCGCCGGCCAGCTCGGTGACATCACGCTCGGATTCGACAGCCTGAGCGGCTATCTCGCCGAGTCACCGTATTTCGGTGCCATCGTGGGCCGTTACGGCAACCGGATCGCGCAAGGGCGGTTCACGCTCGACGGTGCCATCTACCATCTCGCCACGAACAACGGGCCCAATCACCTGCACGGCGGCATCAAGGGCTTCGACAAGGTGGTGTGGACTGGTGAGCCGTTCCAGAACGACAGCGGCGTGGGCGTCGGGTTCGGCTATACCAGTACCGATGGCGAGGAGGGCTATCCGGGAAACCTCCAGGTCCACGTGCGCTACACGCTGACCGACAACGACGAGTTGGTGGTGAGTTACGGGGCGACCACCGACAAGGCGACGCCGGTGAATCTCACCCAGCACACGTACTTCAATCTGGTGGGCGACGCGTCGCGCGACATCCTCGACCACCAGCTGGAGATCGACGCCGACTCGCTCACGCCGGTGGACTCGACGCTCATTCCTACGGGCGCCATCACGCCCGTGGAGGGGACGCCATTCGACTTCCGCACGCCAACCGCGATTGGCGCCCGCATTGGCCAAGACAACCAGCAACTTCGCTTTGGTGGCGGCTACGATCACAACTTCGTGCTGCGGCGGACGGGCTCGGGGCTCGTGCCGGCCGCACACGTGCTCGAACCGACGAGTGGACGGACGCTCGAGGTTCTGACGACCGAGCCGGGGATCCAGTTCTACTCGGGGAACTTCCTGGACGGGACGATCACAGGCAAAGGCGGGCAAGTCTACGGTCACCGGTTCGGGTTCTGCCTCGAGACGCAGCATTATCCCGATTCACCCAACCACGCGAACTTCCCCTCCACGATCCTGCGGCCTGGGGTGGAGTATCGGTCGACGACGGTGTTTCGGTTCGGGGGCGCGAAGTAGGCCGTCCCGGCGGTCCCGAAGCTGACCGCCGCGGCCGATTCACTCGGCAGAGCCGAGCGGCGGCTTCCCGCCGCCGATCAGCCGCTCGACTAACCGCTCAGCATGATCTCCAGCTTCGTAACGGAGGCCGCCGGGAACGTATAGACGAGGGCGCCACTGCTCGCACGGACACTCGCCGTTGTCGGAGCGACCACGTCCGGTTGCTCAAACGTATTCACGTCATGAATACTGTGCGCCGTCAACACGGTCGCCACTACCGAGCGGATCTTCCCGCCGCGAACCGCGATCTCTGTCTCGCGCGGCTCCGTGAGATGCGAGTTCGTGACTGTGAGTATCAGCGATCTCTCTTTGAGCGATGCCGAACCATTGAGGCCCCAGAGTGAATGCGCGGCATTCTGGGCTCCGGTCCAATGCACGGTCGGCGCCGAGACGACGGTGCGCACGCCCTGCCCTCCCTGATGCGACGCGTGCATCGCGAACACGTGGTAGCTCGGCGTCTTCACGAACTTCGGGCCGTCCGCAAGAAACAACGAGTGGATGCAGTTGATGAGTTGGGCCAGGTTGGCCATCGCTACCTTGTCGGCGTGGCGGTTGAACGTATCGAGCGTGAGTCCGGCCACCAGCGCGTCGCGCATGGTCGACTGCTGACCGAACAGGTGCTGCGGCTCCACGTTGGTGGTCATCTTGTGCCACGCACCCCATTCGTCCACCACCAGCTTGACGCGGTGCTCGCGGTCGACCTCGCGCATCACCTGCCAGTGATCCGTGATGAGGCTCTCCATCCGATTGGCACTGGCCAGGAGATCGTACCAGTCGGTGTCCGAGTACTTGATGGCCTCGCCACCGGCACTGCAGTAGTGATGCAGTGCCCAGCCCCACATGGAGTTCACCGCATTTCGCTCCCGCAGCGCGCGGAAGAAGCGGCGGCTCCAATCCATATCCCCGCCACTGGGGCCCGACCCGATGAACGCGAGCGGGATTCCGTTGTTCGGTACCGCCCACGTCGAGTAGCGGCGAAACTCCGAGGCGTACTCCTCTGGCGTGAAGTTCCCGCCACACCCCCAGGACTCGTTCCCCACTCCCCAGAACCGCACGCCGAAGGGCTCGCACTCCCCATCCTGGCCGCGGACATCCGCCCAGGTCGTGCTCCCTGCCGGTGAGTTGCAATACTCGATCCACTGATGAAACACGCTCGCCGGGAGGGTGCGCACGTTGGACGCGAGATACGGCTGGGCACCGATCGCTCGGCAGAACCGGATGAACTCGTTCGTGCCGAACGCGTTTGGGTCGAAGCGTTGGGGGATGTTCCCCAGATCGCGAATCTCCCTGCTTTCCGCCCACGTGTTCGTCCGGCGCGGTCGCTCGCCGCGCGGGCCCACGCCGTCGCGCCAATCGTACCAGTCGGCGAAGCATCCGCCCGGCCAGCGCATCACGGCCGGCCCGATCGGCTTCAGGGCGTCAATGAGCGCTTGGCGGACGCCACGGACGTTCGGAATAGACGAGTCTTCTCCAACCCATACGCCGTCGTAGATCACTCCGCCCAGGTGCTCGATGAAATGCCCGTAGATCTCGGGCGCGATCGTCCCGATGGGCTCGCCCAGCAGGATCTCGATTCTGGAGTCCGGCGCGGTTGCCCCTCGCGCTCCGACTGCCCGGAGCCACTCGGCCGCTGGCAGGCGAGCGCCGACCGCGGCGACCCCACTGGCCGCCAGCAGGCCGACGAAGTCGCGGCGACCGACGGGCCTCGCGTCGGCGCCATTCTCCAGCAGTGCGGCTGAATCGGAACGATCGGTCATGAGATCCGCCCTATGCCGACTGTCGTCCCGGCCTGAAGGCCGGGCTCGGCGGCGCTGACGCGCCGGCGCGCCGTGAACGGCGCTCGGTTCGTGAAGTGCTTCAGCACGCGTCGCCGCGGGCGCCGAGCCGGCGTTTCAACGCCGGACCCGTACCCCGGCGAGCACGATCGGGACCTGGCAATCCCCTCATCCACGGAACGACAGATAGGCGAGCAGGATCAGCACCAGCACGCCCGCGGAGTTGATCACGTCCCACCGATTCCAGCTGCCGCGCGAGTCGCGACGGTGCTGGTCGCTGACGGTGCCGTAGGTCAGTCCCTCGATGCGCTCGT
>CAYWNR010000275.1:0-5387 GCA_964459705.1 uncultured Gemmatimonadaceae bacterium
GCCACCGACTTGGTCCTCACGGTCACCCAGATCCTCCGCAAGCACGGCGTGGTCGACAAGTTCGTCGAGTTCTACGGTCCGGGACTGGGTGAGCTTGGACTCGCGGACCGGGCGACCATCGCGAACATGTCTCCGGAATACGGGGCCACGATGGGCTTCTTCCCCGTGGACCGTGAGACCCTCCGGTTTCTGGACCGCACCGGCCGCTCGGCGGTGGTCGACCTGGTGGATCGCTACTGCCGCGAGCAGCGGCTGTTCCACGCACACGACACGCCGGATCCCGAGTACTCCAGCCGGCTCGAGCTCGACCTCGGCACGGTGGAGCCATCGTTGGCGGGACCCAAGCGGCCGCAGGACCGGATTCCGCTCGGTCAGGTCAAGCAGAGTTTCCTGGAGACGTTGCCGTCGCTCGTGCCGCCCAAGGCCAAGCGGGGCGGCACCGCCGGCATCACGCAGACGACGGTCCAGCACGAAGGCGAGCAGTTTCCACTCCAGGACGGATCGGTGGTGATCGCGGCCATCACCAGCTGCACGAACACATCCAACCCCTCGGTGATGATCGGCGCGGGCCTGCTTGCCCGGAATGCCGTGCGGCGCGGTCTGGACCGGCGGCCGTGGGTGAAGACGAGCCTCGCGCCCGGCTCCAAGGTCGTCACACGGTACCTCGAGGCCGCGGGCCTGCTCGACGACCTCGCGAACATCGGCTTTTACGTGGTCGGGTACGGCTGCACCACCTGCATTGGCAATAGCGGCCCGCTCGACGAGCCGATCGCGGCCGCCGTCAACGACCACGAGCTGGTCGTCGCGGCCGTGCTCTCCGGCAACCGTAACTTCGAAGCACGCGTGCACCCGCAGGTGCGCGCGAACTACCTGGCCTCCCCGATGCTGGTCGTGGCCTACGCCCTGGCCGGACGGGTGGACATCGACCTCCAGAAGGAGCCGCTCGGCACGGACGCCGAAGGACGGGACGTCTATTTGCGCGACCTCTGGCCCACGCCCTCCGATATCACCGAGACCATGGCCGCGGCGCTGACCCCCGAGATGTTCACCGAGGAATACGCGTCGGTGTTCGAGGGAACGGAGGCGTGGAAGCAGCTCCCGGTGCCGGCCGCCGATGGTGGCCGGTTCGCGTGGGATCCAAAATCCACGTACGTGGCGAATCCGCCCTTCTTCCAGGACCTGCCCAAGACCCCCGCGCCCCTCAGTGACATCACGGGCGCGCACGTCCTCGCGTGGCTCGGCGACTCGGTCACGACGGACCACATCTCTCCCGCCGGGGCGATTCCCAAGGACGGGCCCGCCGGCCGCTGGTTGATCGAGCACGACGTCGAGCCGGTGGACTTCAATACGTTCGGATCGCGGCGCGGGCATCACGAAGTGATGATGCGCGGCACCTTCGGCAACATCCGCATCAAGAACAAGCTGGCGGATGGGAAAGAAGGCAACTGGACGCTCCACGTCCCATCCGGCGAGGTCACGAGCATCTACGAAGCCGCCATGCGCTACCAGCGCGAGGGCACTCCGCTCGTCGTCCTGGCGGGAACCGAGTACGGCACCGGCAGCTCGCGGGACTGGGCCGCCAAGGGCACGACGCTGCTCGGCGTGCGCGCGGTGCTCGCCCAGAGCTATGAGCGCATTCACCGCGGCAACCTGATCGGGATGGGCGTGTTGCCGTTGCAGTTCCTGGAGGGCAAGTCGGCCGCCGACTACGGACTCACCGGCCGAGAGCGATTCACGATCACGGGAATCGCCAAAGGCCTGCGCCCGGCAGGGACGGTGCAGGTCCGCGCCGAGCCCGCGGACGGCAAGCCGATCACGTTCGAGGCGCGCGTGCGGCTGGATACGGCGGTGGAGCTGGAGTACTACCGGCACGGCGGGATCTTGCCGTATGTGCTGAGGCATCTCGCCCTAGACGCCTAGACGCGCAGACGCCTAGGCGGTTGGAGGTCCTAGGCGTCTAGGCGTCTAAGCATCTCGGCTGTGTCCGTGTTCACCGTCCCCGAGGCCGAGCTCCTGATCCGCGCGACGCGCGCGGGAGGTCCCGGCGGCCAGCACGTGAACAAGACGAGCACGCGGGTCGAGGTCGTCTGGGACGTCAAGGCGAGTCCCTCGCTCAATGACCGTCAGCGAGGCCTCCTGGTCGATCGCCTGGCCGCTCGGCTCGACCGCCGCGGCCGGATTCGAGTCGTGGAGGCAGGGTCCCGCAGCCAGACGCGGAACCGGGACGTCGCCGTCGCGCGCTTGCGCAAGCTGGTCAGCGACGCCCTCCGGCCGCGGAAACGGCGCGTGCCCACCAAGCCGACCGCGGCGTCGCGGGAGCGGCGGCTGGCCGAGAAGCGCCGGCGCCAGGCGAAGAAGCAGGATCGGCGATCGACGGCGGACGACTGACACGAACGCGAGTGGACGGCCGTCAATCCGCCGTCCGTCTTCGTCCGTCCCAGTC
Source organism: uncultured Gemmatimonadaceae bacterium (assembly GCA_964459705.1). Lineage (GTDB taxonomy): Bacteria > Gemmatimonadota > Gemmatimonadetes > Gemmatimonadales > GWC2-71-9 > JAOTWJ01. The sequence goes on from CAYWNR010000275.1 coordinate 2,444, forward strand.
CGTCGATCTACGGCTTGACGATTTTCGCGCCAACCACGAACGGCACGCCCATCTCTCCCCGCGTCACGGCAACCATCAAGTCGCCCCGAATCACCGGCGGCAGCGTGGGTTGAAACGGCAACTGGACCTGGCCCCGGAGCCGCCCATCGGAGGCGAACACGTCGAACACCACCTCGGGAGTGTCGGTGACCCGTCCCACCCACAGGTCCCCGTCGTCGGCGACGTAGAGGGACCGGACGGCCGGCTTGACGCTGGGGATACGGTCTGGATCGACCTTCCCTCCCTGCCGTGTGACCCACGCCATGCTCTTGATGGCCCGCTCCCGGTCCGCCTGCGTCACGGGAACGGGATCGTACGGCCGCGTGACGGTGCGGAGCGTATCCCCCCGTGGTGAGACACGGTCCAGCTCATAGTCTCCCGTCTGCACCGTCCAGAAGTCGCCCTGGGGCGTGAGCGCCCACATCGACGACGCGCTGAATGGAACGATGCCGCGGGACCGGGCACGCCCATCCGGGCTCACGACCTCCAGGACCGCGTCCGCGTTCTCCCAGCGTGGCGGCCAGAGCGTATCCAGCGGCGTGAACGCGGTGTCGTACCGCACGAGCACGGAACCCCAGCCGCCGCCCGGGTCCCGCGCGACGTCGTAGAAGCTGCCGTCGCGGCTGAACCCGCCCGGCCACGGCATGACGGAGTGTCCCCCCGGGGTCCGGTAGGAAGTGAGAAACGTGCCCGCGGTGTCGAACACCGACACACGTCCGAACTGCGGGTCCACCACCCACAGCCGACCGTCGGAGGCGAACGCCAGTCCGAGTGCGTCCTGGAATTCCCCCGGCCCCTGCCCCTTCCGTCCGAAGGTGCGCACGTACTTGCCGTCGCGGTCGAAGACGCGAACCTGCTGGTCGTGCCGCTCGAGCAAGTAGGTCCGGTCGAAGCCGTCCACCGCGATCGCCGAGATGTCACCGAAGAGCTCGGGCCCTTCCCCCTCGAGGCGCCCGACGCGCCACCGTTCCTCGACGCGCCACGCCGAGGCCGAGTCCCACAGCCCGTGCATGGGATTCCGAACGACCACCCGACCGCCGGGGAGCGTATCGATGGTGAGGCGCTTGGGGTGCCCGGTGTCGTTTCCGCACGCGAGGAGCGCGCCAGACAGCAGGACCGGGAGAACTGCGAGGCGCGCACCGCGCCGCCGGTGCAGACCAGCGATCCGATTCCAGCTCATGCCCATCTCTCACCTCGTGTCGAGCGACTCGGAACTCCAGCGCGCGGTAGAGTCCCGCGTGTGCGACCCCATCGACGAACGCACGCAACCTTCAGCCCCAGGGTAGGACGGCGCAAGACCCGAGGTGCTGAGGAGCTGGGTGGCGAGCGGCAGAACGGTGGGGGGCAGACGGCTTGCTCCCGTCATTGTCCGGCTTCGGCCCTCATCCGGTCTCGTCCGCGAGAAACGCCAAAACGATGTCGCGGCGGGCCAGCGTGTCGTGATACCCGAGATCCATCAGGTCCCCGGTGTACGCGTGATCGAACAGCAGGTAGCTGACGAAATCGGCGGCGCGGACGCGCCGCCCGCCCATGTTGCGGACCACCGTGGCCAGCAGCGGCGGCAACCGCGAGCGGTGGCCGCGGCTCATCTCCCCCAGGTCGCGCGTCGGCCGCAACAGGAGGAGCGCAATCCGCCGGAGACCGCTCGCCGCTCGCTGGCTGGGCGCCAACTGCTCGAGCATGCCGTTCAGCCGCTCGAGTCGTTCCGCATCCGCGTCCAGCGCGTCCAGGAAGACCGAGTCGAACAACAGGCCGAAGACCTGGGCGCTGGACGGATACTCGGCCGGCGTCGTGGAGGACCGCGCCCCCGCGTCCGCGATACTGACGTTGACGGCAACGATACGCTCGGCGCCCAGGTGAATGGCCGGGGCGAGCGGCGCGGTCTGTCGCACACTCCCGTCACCGAAGAACCCCTCGGCCAGCCGGACCGCCGGGAAGATGATCGGGATCGCGCCCGAGGCGAGCACGTGGTCGACCGTGAGGGGCGTCCGCACCGCATACCGGCGCGCCCGACTCCAGAGGGGAATATCCGCTGCCCCCTGCACGAACGTGGCGGTGGCACCGTCGCCGTACGCGGTTGCGCTCAGGCCGACCGCACGGAGCCGACCGGCGGCCAGGTTCTCCGCGATCCCTCCATCACGAAAGCGCCGTTCCAGGAATCGCCGCAGCGGACCAGGGTCGAGCAGGCCGCGAAAAGCCGGCACGCCCCGATGACGCCCGGTGATGGCGTGCAGGACGACCCGACCGATGGCTCCGACCAGCGAGAGCTTCCGCACGCCGAACACATCCTGTGGGCCGAGCGTTTCCCACTCGCGGCGCAAGGCGGCCACGGATTCCACGAACGGCCCGGGGTGCGCGGCGAGCGACACCGCGTTGATGGCGCCCGCGGAAACGCCCGTGATGATCGACACCGGCACGTCCGGCGCCATCTCGGCCACGGCGGCGAGCGCACCGACCTGATACGCGGCCCGCGCGCCACCTCCGGAGAGAACGAGAGCGATGGGAGAGGCCGTCACGGTCGGGAAGATAGCAAGCCGCAGCGACGGACGAGTGCCCCGGGTTCACCCGATATCCGTCAATCTCGTCAGCGGGCGGCAGCAGCGAGGGACAGAAGGGCGCTCTTCTCTGCCCCTCTGCCCCTCTGCTCTGCCCTCACTTCCCTCACTGCCCTGACTGATCCCCTACACGTTTTTCAGTTCGGTGATGAGCTTCTTCACCGAGTCCTTCGCGTCACCGAACAACATCCGCGTCCGCGGCTCATAGAACAGCGCGTTGTCGATGCCGGCGAATCCCGGTCGCATGGACCGTTTCAGCACCACCACGTTTTGCGCGTGGTCCACATCGAGAATCGGCATGCCGTAGATCGGACTCGATGGATCATTCCGCGCCGCCGGGTTGACCACGT
>CAYWNR010000276.1:0-1971 GCA_964459705.1 uncultured Gemmatimonadaceae bacterium
CCCGCGGAGCTGGGCCCGAAGTTGTACTGCACCTTCTTCATGAGGAGCGACGCGTTTCCCGTGGCCACGTCGATCCGGTAGAGGTCCTGGTACACCGGCCCGAACATCCGGTCCGAATCGTACGGCGTCCGATCCGTGCCGATGGCCCAGCGGTCGCCCTTGGCCAGGGTGACGTCCTCGGTGAGGTCGGTACCGAGGCGCACGAAGCGCCCGGCGTTGAGCTGCCAGGCGATGAGGTGATTGCGCCGCCGGTCCTGGTTGGCCCGGACCTTCTGTTCGGGATAGATCTCGACGTCCCGCGCATGCCAGATCTCCACCGTGCTCGGCTCGTCGGGTTCCTCTGCGGCGGGTTTGCGACCGGCTTTCGACGCCGCGCTGTCCTTCGCTGTCTCGGCGGAATCAGGCGCGGCAGTGGTGTCCTTCGACTCCTGTTTCGCCAGCTCGCGTTCCTTGATCCCGAAGTAGAGGATGCGCGCGTCGTCGGACCACCGGATGCCGGCGTAGGTCACGACCCGCATGTCGGTGGGGAAGCCGGCGGTGGAGTCTGGATCGAACACGAATGGCGTCGCGCGATCGCCGGCCAGGTCGCGCCAGGCCACCACCACGTATGTCGAGTCCTTGTAGCGCTTGTCGGTGCCCCGAACGCGCATGGCGGCGAGGTCGTCGTCGTCCTCGCGCCAGGTGAGACGCTCGTAGCGCGTCCGCTTCGACTCGAGTGTCCGCAGCCGTCCCGATGCCGGATCGAACACCGCGACCCCGTTCCCGAGTTCCCCTTCCGCGTCGATCAGCATGGCGAGCAAACCGCCCTTGTCCTGCCACGCGTACTCGGAGACGTTCCCGAAATTGACCTCGACGCCGTTCGCGAGATCGCGCACGACGAGGTCCACGCCGCGAGCCTTGCGATCCCGCACGCCCTCGGGCGGATAGCGCCGCATCGCGAGAGACCGGCTGTCGTGAGAGAACGTGAACGCGGCCACGTCCGCGATGCTCAGGGTGTCGCCCGTCAGGAGGTTCCGTAGGCCGAGCCGAGTGTGAATGGGCTTCTTCGCCTTCTCGAGTCGCTGCTGTTCTTTCGGACTCACACCGATGGCGTAGGCCAGCCAGTGGCTGTCCTCGGAGAAGCTCGGGCTCTGCGCGAAGGGCACGACGATCGTGGTATCGCGGTCGAGTGGCGCGATGCGCAACTCGTTCTCCTCGTTCACGCGGTTCACGGAGTACACCACCCACTTGCCATCCCGTGACACCTCGCTCCCGAAGCCGAGCGATTCCCATTTGCCGTAGTCGGCGGGAGTGAGAGCGCGTGTGGTGGATTCCTGAGCGGGGAGTGCGGGGCTCGTGAAGCAGACGGCACAGACGACGGCAGACCCGGTCATCCAGTGCGCAAACCGGCGCGACATGGCAGCCTCCAGAAAGGCGCGACGAAGTGTGTTGTGTGGAGAAAGTAGCGTTTCGGACCGGTCGCGGCGAACGAAACCTCACCCCTGACCCCTCTCCGCATACGCGGAGAGGAGAACGTCAGGACAGGTCCAGGTTGGGTGTCTAGGTGGTTCGTTCCAGCAGTACGACGCCGGCGAAGCGTTTGAACTGCTCGCGCATCCCCTTCGGATAGAAGTGACTCAGAAATCGGTAGAACTTCGCGCGCTTCATCGTACGGTTCAGGCGGAACGACTCGTCCCAGTTCGATCGGAACTCGGCCTCCTGCCATCCGAAGGGTCGGAAGAACTCGGTCCCCTCGGCTGGTGCGAACCGGAAGCGCGCGCTGCCAGCTTGCAGCGCCTTGCCCCAGGTCTTCTCCATCATCCGGAGCAGCCGCGGCATGGCGATGTCGATCAGCCAGTAGCGGATGGAAGGCTGCGCCAACAGGTCGCGCGCGAGGTCCGTGACCTGCTGTCGCTCGAGGTAGATGAGCAAGCCTTCGGCAATCACGAGGGCGCTTCTCGCTCCTGCCGTTGCCTGTTCGAGTGCGGCACG
>CAYWNR010000276.1:2071-5375 GCA_964459705.1 uncultured Gemmatimonadaceae bacterium
CGGCAATCACGAGGGCGCTTCTCGCTCCTGCCGTTGCCTGTTCGAGTGCGGCACGACGCGCCGTGGTATCTGTGAGGTCCACCCGCAGCAGCTCGAGTGCGCACCCGGGCCGCTCGCCGGAAAGTTGGCTCGCCTTGTAGTCCAGCATGTCGGGGAAGTCGGCGTCGAACCAGCGGAGCGTTGGCGGCAGTGGCAGTCGGTACGGTCGGGCGTCGAGACCGGCCGCGAGATTGACCACGGTGTCCACGCCGTCGCGTTGGATGGACCGCATGAGGATTTCGTCCATCACGGCGGTCCGCACGATCATCGGCCAGGCGAACTCGCGGGCCTTGGGGAGCGTGTGGAGGATCTCTTCTCCCTCGGGTCCAGCCAGCCTCCGCGCATAGTGATCGTGGAACAGGGCGTCCGGCCGCTCGGTTTCCAGGGCGCGGTACATCGCCACCCAGCGGGCGGTGTCCGACACGTGGGAGACGGGTGACGAGTTGGTCACGGCATGCTTACCGACGAGCTACTGGAGCTTCGCCAGGCGGTCCTTGAGTCGTGTGTTGGTCGGGAACTTCTCCAGAAGCGCCTCCAGCACGGCTCGCGTGGAATCCGGTTGATGTAACGCGTCGAACACGTCGGCGCGTAACAGCCCCGTTCGGTACACCACCGTGCGGTTGTCGGGCGGCACGGCGAACTCCCGCAGCGCGGCCAGGGCGGCTTCCGGGTCGTGACGGTCGACGAGTTGTGACTCGATGGCCATGAGTCGAATGGTCGGATCGTCCGGATAGCGGCGATCCAACTCCTGGAACAGGCTCGCCGCGTCGTCGGCGTTGCCCTCCTTGCGATCCAGTAGCGCCCGCTGATAGAGGCCCGCGAGCAGCAGGTGATCCACGTCCGCCGAGTCTCCTGACCGGGTGCCGACCCCACCGGCGTAGCTGTAGACGATGTGGCCGCCGTGCTCCCCGGCTTCGTAGATGAACCCGATGCCAACCAATCCGACGGCCGCCGAGGCGAAGAGGACATATCGGTGCCATGCGCGCCGTCGAACCACGAGCGCCACGATTTCGAGCGCGGCCACGGCGAGGAACAGATTCCGGGTGCGCTCGCCCCACTCCTCGTGTTCCGTCACGGCTGCCCGGGCGCCGGGGATGCGCTCCACGGGACCGTGAGCGTCCGTCCCGGACTTGACGGCGGCGACGGCCGCGAGCGTACCCGCGAGCAGCAGCACCGCCGCCGACGGTCCGGTGAAGGTCAGCTTGCCGGTGAGGGACACCAGGCGGAATACGACGCCCGTGCAGAGCAGCGCGATGGCGAAGTGCACGATCTGTGGATGGAAGACGGCGATGTTCGGCAACACGACCTCCGGGCTGGGACGGAGATGCGGGAACCAAGGGCGAAGTATGGTGTGCGTCTGCGGCGGTGTCCAGCGGATGAGGGAGCAACGGGAGCACCAGGATGAACAGGATGAGCGGGACACCGGCCGTTCGGCCATCCCGTCGATCCCGTCAGATCCTCAGTAGATAGCTCAACTTCACGAAGAACCCGTCGCCGACGCGCTGCACGTTGCGGAACCGGAAGCTCTCCGGCTCGGCAAGGCTGCTGCCGTAGCCGACGAACGCCACGGTGCCCGGCGTCGGTCGGTAGGAGAAGAGCCAATCGACCCGAATGTCGTTGCGGCTCATGTGGCTGGCCCGCTGGTACGCGCCCGACTCGGCGTCGAAGAGCAGGATCGGACCCCCGGTACGAGAGTCGTCCCGCAACGAGTCTTGGACCTCCGCGTCGTACTGGCCAACGAAGCGGAGGAAGATGGCACGCGTGAGCTGGTACTCCAGCTTGAGACGCGGCACCCGCCGGATTCCCACCGTACTCCAATCGCCGGGCCGGAGGTACTGCTGGTGGTTGTACAGCAGGTTGATCCTAAGCTGCTCGGAGGGTCGCCAGGTAACGTCGAGCGTGCCGATCAGGATGTTGGCGGGCGCCCATTCGTAGAAGTTCTCGTCTCGTCCGATGATCACGAAGGCGTCCGCCGAAAACCGTTGGAAGCGAGGTGTGGCGACGTTGAGCGCGAAATCGAGGTTGTACAGCCGGTTGGTGCCCGTGAACGGCACGGTGTCGGTTACTCCGCCGGTCGTGCGCACTACGGCATAGTCGGTGTACAGCTCGGACGGATACATGAACGACTCGAGCAGCAGCGATGCTCCCGCCTCCCACCCACCCCGGAACGTGAAGCCGGTGTTGAAGTGGAGGCGTGGGTCGTTTGGAATGGTGCCATCGAAGAAGCGGCCGTAATCCCAGCGCCCATCGAGCAGGATGTTGCCGCTCCAGCGCTCCAGCGCCGCGCCCGGCCGACCGTAGGTGGTATAGCTGGGCGAGACGCTGAAATACACGATCCCCGTGCGGGTCAGGAAACCGCTTTCGGTTCGGAAGTCGTCGCCGAACCCGCGCGAGGCCACGTTGAGGCCGAAGCTCCGCCCGGCGCGGTTGAGGGTCAGGTACCAGAACGGCGCCGCCGCGGTTTCACCGCCACGCCGCGTGACGCTGCCCCCGCCCTGCATGGTCAGTGCGTAGGCGCGGCCGAGCAGCAGGCGCGAATCGAGCGCACCGACGCGGTTGTACGCGTCGCCTTCCACGCGGTCCGTGTACGCGAGACCCACCGTGCTGTGGTCACCGACGTCGCGGCGGACGCGCAACAGATTGTAGACAGGATGTCTGCTTCCGGTCACGGACGCGTCTCGCGCATCCATGCCGGAGAGCAGGGCGACGGTAGTGCCGGCGACCTTGCCGGTCAGCTTGGCGGCGCCCAGGGGGTCGGCGAGCCGACGGGTGTAGATCAGCTGCGTGGGTGTGCGGAACAGCTCCAACCCATCCAGGAAGAACGGTCGCTTCTCGGGGAAATAGAGCGCCTCGCGCGGATCGAACACCAGCTGCGCCACGTCCGCCTCGACCTGGGAGAAGTCGGGATTGGCGGTGCCGTTCAGCGTGAGGTTAGTCGTGATCCCCCAGCGGGCGTTGATGCCGACGGACGGCGCGCCGCCGCCGTAGTCCCACCCATCCGGCGTCGCGGATCCGCTGACCGTCGAGGTCGCCTCGGGGGTGAGATCGAGCACCAAGCCTCGGTGCAGGCCGGTGAGCCCCGTCAGCGTACCGCCTTGCGCCAGAAACGACGCCTCCGCCTGCAGGACCCGGGTCCACGTGTGCTCGTGGCCTGATGCGCGCACGCGCCGGATCACGTTGATGCCCCAGTCCTGCACCTCGGCCGATTGGTACCGCAGCGTCTTGAACGGGATGCGTACCTCGACCTCGTACCCATCACGCGTTG
>CAYWNR010000277.1:0-5373 GCA_964459705.1 uncultured Gemmatimonadaceae bacterium
GGGTGCACGGACTCGATCCCGTGCACAAGGTGACCATCGTGCCGCGCGGGCGCGCCCTGGGGATCACCTTCTCGCTTCCGGAAGAGGACCGGCACAACTACACGAAGGAGTACATCCTCGGCCAGCTCGCCATGATGTATGGGGGACGCGTTGCGGAAGAGTTGGTATTCGGGACGGCCAAGGTGACCACCGGCGCGGCCCAGGACATCCAGCACGCCACGGAGCTGGCGCGCCGGATGGTGACGCAGTTCGGCATGAGCGACGTGATTGGCCCGATTGCCGTGGGCGACCGCGAGCACCAGATCTTCCTCGGGCGCGAGATCTCCCAGCGGCATGAGGTTTCCGAGAAGACGGCGGAGGTCGTGGATGCCGAGGTGAAGCACGTGCTCGACGCCGCCCTGCGGCGGGCGCGCCAGATTCTCGAGGATGACTTGCCCTTGCTGCACACGATGGCCAAGGCACTGCTCGACCGCGAGACGCTCGATCGCGAGGACGTGCAGATGCTCGTGCGCGGCGACGATCTGCCGCCAAAGATCACCGTCGAGCCGGCCCCACCTCCCGTCCGTCCCAGTCCCGAGCGCGCGGCACCGGCCCCCGAGCGCGGGCCCGTCCTCGGGACGCCTCCGCCCGAGCCCGCCGGCGCGTGAAGCTGACGCCGCTCGCACGGCGGCCCGCCGCCCTGGCGGAGGCGCTGGTGCGGCGCGGCGTGCCCCAATCGCAAGCGGACGCCACGGCCGCGGGGTTGTCGCCTGCGGCCGTGCTCGTCGATGGCGTGGCGGAATCCGAGCGGGACACCCTCGCGATGGCCGCGCGCACCCAGGGAGCCGCCTGCCTGTCCGGGCCGGGATGGCTGCTGCTTTCCGGCGAGACCGCGCGTCTCGCCGGCCTGACCCGCGCCGGACTCCATGGGTTGCCGACGGATGCGGCCGACGCGCTGGGGCGCGCGCTGCAGGCCGTGGTCGATCCCCCGATGACCTGGAGCACCCGCGGTGGTCAGCTCCCGCTCGACCGGCCCCTCGTGATGGGCATCCTGAACATCACGCCGGACTCGTTCAGCGACGGTGGTCGGTGGCTGACGGCGGATGCGGCGGTGGGGCAGGCCGAACGGCTGCTCGACGAGGGTGCGGATCTGCTCGATGTCGGTGCGGAGTCTACCCGCCCGGGACGGCCGGAGGCGGTACCCGCGGACGAGGAGTGGAGGCGCCTGGCGCCGGTGCTCGGTGAGATCGCGCGACGCTTCCCCTCCGTGCCGGTGAGCGTCGACACCGTCAAGGCCGAGACGGCCCGGCGAGCCCTGGACGCCGGGGCCTGGATCATCAACGACGTATCGGGTTTGCGGTTGGATCCGGGGATCGCCGACGTGTGCGCGGCGACCGCCGCCGGCCTCGTTCTGATGCACTCGCGTGGGACGCTCGCGGAGCTCGCGACGTACGACCACGCGACGTACGACGATCTGTTGGGCGACATCGCGGGGGAGCTCAGGGAGGCGCTGGACGCGGCCCAACGGCGGGGGGTGGCCGGGGACCGGATCGCGGTCGACCCCGGATTCGGGTTCGGCAAGCGGCCGGAGGACAACCTGCGGCTGCTGGATCGGTTGGATGTCCTGCGGATGCTCGGCCATCCGTTGGTCGTCGGGCCGTCGCGCAAGCGGTTCCTCGGCGGCGTGACCGGTCGCCCCGCGACGGATCGGGACGGCGCCACAGCCGCCGCCTGCGTGCTCGCGTACGAGCGAGGCGCGCACGTGTTTCGGGTGCACGCCGCCCGCCCGACGCGGGAGGCGCTGGACGTCGCCTACGCGGCGCGGACCGCCTGATGCCGCTCGACCACCTCCGGTTCCTGATCCCCGGCTTCCGCGATGTGGTGGAGATCCTCATCGTCGCCTACCTGATCTATCGGGCGCTCCTCTTTCTCGCCGGCACCCGCGCGCTCCAGATCCTGATTGGCTTGGTGATTCTGGGGATCGTGTACTTCCTGGCGTTGCTGCTCAAGTTCAACATGATCGCGACCCTTCTGGGCGTGCTCTTCACCTACGGTGCCTTCGCGGCGATCGTCGTGTTCCAACCGGAGTTGCGCCACGCCCTCGCGCGCCTCGGCCGAAGCCGGATGTTCAACTTCTTCGTCTACACGACCACGCACACCGCCGCCGATGCCATCGCGGAATCGGTGGAGCGGTTGGCACGCGCCGGCACCGGAGCGATCATCGCCATCGAGGGCGAGGTCCCGCTAGACGACTATGTGGAGACGGGCACGCGTCTGCGCGCGACGGTGTCGGGCGAACTCCTCAGCACGATCTTCACTCCGTACTCCCCGCTGCACGACGGGGCGGTGATCATTCGCGGTGACGAGATCGTCGGCGCCGGGTGTGTGCTCCCGCTCACGCAGTTTCCCGTCACCGACAAGTCGCTCGGCACGCGTCATCGCGCCGCGCTTGGGTTGTCGGAGGAGTCGGACGCGGTCGTGATCGTGGTATCGGAGGAGACCTCGCGGATCTCCCTCGCCCAGGGCGGGCTCCTCAACCAGGGCGTCTCCCCCGATCAGGTGCGGGAAGCGCTGGCGGCCCGGCGCACGCCGATGCTTGCGTTCCGGCCGTCCCCTAGTGAGCCTTCAGCGGCCTGACTACGTCCCGCACGCTCCCGTGACCCACGCTGTGACCGATCCGCGCCCCACCGAGCGCCCGCCGTATCTGGCGGCCGGCGTCGTGTTCCTCGTCGTGCTCGCCGGATACGTCCTGACGCTCGCCCCGACCGTCACGTTCTGGGACGCCGGGGAATTCATCGCCGCCTCGAAGATGCTTGGGATCCCCCATCCGCCGGGGACACCCGTGTTCGTGCTGCTGGGTCACGTGTTCGCGGCACTGGTGCGCATTGGCGAGTACGCGTACCGCACGAATCTGATGACCGCCATGTTCAGCGCGGCCGCGGCCGCCTGTCTCTTCCTCGTGGTGGTGCAGGCCCTGCGGGGCTGGAACGCCGGCGCGCTGGGGCCGGTCGTGGGCGATCGCCTCTTCGTGTGGGGTGGCGGTCTGGTGGCGGCGTTCGTCTCGGCGTTCGTGTTCACCGTGTGGCAGAACTCGAACGAGACGGAGGTCTACATGGTCGCGACGTTCAGCATCGCGGCCATTTGCTGGCTTTCCTGGCTCTGGCGTCGGCACCGGGGCACGATGCGCGCGTCGCACATCCTGCTGCTGATCGTGTACATCGGAGCGGTGTCCGTCGGCAACCACCTGCTCACCCTGTTGGTTGGCCCCGCCGTGATTGGCTTCGTGTGGCACGTGTTGCGCACCGAGCCGTTGCCTGACGAGCGCGACCAAAAGGCCGAGTGGGCGCAGTGGGCGGTCCTCACCGGCATTTGGGCGCTGCTGATTGGGGCGGGGCTTGGCAGCACGACGCTGCTGGCGCTCGGCGGGGTCGTGTTCGTGGCGGCGGCCATCTACGCGGCGGGCGCCGGATCGCTGGGGTTCGCGCTCACGGTCGTGGCGATCGCCGCCGTTGGCGTCTCCACCTATCTCTTCCTGTACATCCGCGCCGGCTTGAACCCGCTCATCAACGAGGCCGATCCGGCGAGCTGGCACGCTTTGCTTTCGGTCATCCGGCGCGAGCAGTACCCGCCGCGATCACCGCTCGACAATCCGGTGTTCGCGCATGGGCTGGACAATCCCGGACGCAATTTCACGATCATCCGCCTGCAGGTGCTCAACTTCCTGCAGTACTTCGACTGGCAGTGGGCCAACGGATTGGCGACCACCAAAGCGGTCTTCGCCCCCATCCGACTCCCGTTCACACTCGCCTTCACGACGTTCGGCTTCATCGGGCTCGGGGAGTTGTATCGCCGCGACCGGTCGGTGTTCTGGTTGCTCGTCATCCTGTGCCTCACCACCGGCCCGATTCTGATGGGGTACATGAACTTCAAGCCGGGCTACTCGCTGGGCTGGGATCTGTTCCCCAACAGCGAGCAGCACGAGGTCCGCGAGCGCGACTACTTCTTCACCGTGGCGTTCCAAGTGTGGGGCCTGTTCGTGGGGATCGGGCTCGCTACGCTGGGACGGGCCCTGCGGGAACGCATCGGCTGGGACGCCGTGCGGGGGCGCGCGGCGGCTGGGGCGCTGCTTGCGGTGGGCGCGCTCCCCTTCGCCCTCAATTTCACCGCCGCGAGCAGGAACTACGGACCGACGACGACCCTCGCGCGGGATTTCGCGTACGACCTGCTCCAGTCCGTGGAACCGTACGGCATCGTGTTCACGAATGGGGACAATGACACGTTCCCGCTCTGGTGGGCCCAAGAGGTCGAGAACATTCGTCCCGATGTGTCCGTGGTGAACCTCTCGCTTGGGAACACCGACTGGTATCTCCGCCAGCTGCGAGATAATCCGGTCCGTCGATTCGACTCCGCCCAGGCGCCCTGGTTTGCGCCGCTCGCGCCCGACTCGGCACCGCCCCCGCTCCTCAGTTGGTCCGACGTGCAAATCGCCACACTCACGCCGCAGTTGCTCTCGCGCGAACTCCGGCTCCGGATCGGTCGCGCGGACGTGTCACTCCGGGCGGGGACGCCGCTGTACGTGAAGGACGTCCTGATGCTGCGGCTGATGCAGGAGAACCGGACCCGTCGTCCCATCTACTATTCGGTGACCGCCGGCAGCGGGAATTGGCTCGGGCTGGGCCCCGAGATGGTGAGCCAAGGTCTCGTGTTGCGCGTGTTTCTCGATCCGCCGCCGGACTCGAGTCGCTGGGTGCCGGGGAGTGTGCTCGGCGTGGCGCTGGACGTGGGGCGCACGGACACCCTGGTCAATCGCGTCTATCGCTATGCCGGACTGTTCGACGCGGATACGCTGGAGCTCGATCCGACGCATCGGAATATCGCGGTCAACCTCAGCCTGCCGTTCCTCTCGCTAGGCCAGGGGTGGGAGGCGTTGGGTGACCGCCAGCGGGCGCTCGAGAATCTCCGGAAGGGTTACCATCTGTCGCCGGACACCAATCTCAAGTCCGTCATCGACATGCTCTCGAGCCCGCAACCGCCACTCCCCATGTTTGGGGACACCGCGCGAACCGACAGCGGTCGCTGACCGAGGCTTGTAGCGTCTGCGGTACCTCGGTAAAATCCACGGTTATGACTTTTGCAGCGTTGGCGGACAACCTGGCGCGGGTGCGGGAAGATATCGCGCGCGTCCAGGCGGCCGAGGGTCTGCGGCAGCGGGTCACCATCGTGGCCGTCACGAAGGGGCACGGGCCCGAGGCCGTCGAAGCGGCCTGGGGCGCCGGGCTGCCGGACGTTGGCGAGAACCGGGTGCAGGAGGCGCTCGCGAAAATGGCGGCGGTGCAATCGCCCGTGCGGTGGCACCTGATCGGGCACCTGCAGACCAACAAGGCGAAGTCGGTG
>CAYWNR010000278.1:0-5335 GCA_964459705.1 uncultured Gemmatimonadaceae bacterium
ATATCGAGCCGGACATTCAGTTCTCCGTCGCTTCCACACGTCGTTTGCGTTCGAGCAGTTCCTTGATCGCCGATCCGACATCGTGGTCATCCGCCGGATCGTGCAGCAGGTGCTTGGTTTCTTCCGTACAGAGCGAGCCGAGGCGATACACGTCGCACTGCCGGCATGCGTTGCCCTGTTGCGCGCAGGCCAGGCCCTTGATGGCCCAGCACGGGCGCGCGCGTTCCTCGTATGCGGGGCATCGTGCGCGGGTGTCGGCATCGCAGGGGCGCAGCTCCCAACATGGGAGCAATGCCTGCATGCGACGGATCGCCTCGATGTTCAGGCCCACATCCTGGATCATGTGATGGATGCTGCGCACGCGGGCGATATCTTCGTGGGAGAAGAGGCGATGACCCGCCTCCGTCCGAAACGCGATGACGAGGCCCTCGTTCTCGTACTTCCGGACCGCGGACACCGAGAGGCCGACGCGCTTGGCAAGAACGCCGATCGAGATGACCGGGTCTTCGGGTTGCTGCGAATTCGGTACGTCGGGCACAGCGGCCTTCCCTTCCGGCCGGGGCACGTTCTGCCACTAACGGAGAACCTACACCCGGGACGGTAGGGGACCTGTACTCTTCGATGAAGGTTCCTAAACGGACATTTTTGGTCGTAATTCGTTGGCTCCTCGTTCCCGCCGGAACCTCGCGGAGCCGCCGCGACGCCCACCCACGGCACGGTCGGGGGAATTGAGACCGGTGAACTCGGCCATATGCCCCGGGGTACATTGACGGGTCTCTCCAACCAGAACCGCATGCGTCCACTGCTCACGCTGACGTTGCTCGCGTCGCTCGTGACGTCTCCCGTCGCGGCGCAACGCGCGTTCGAGCTGGGCATCGGCGGGGCCTACCGCGCGCAACGCGATGATCTCGCGTCCCCACTCCGGTACGCCGGACTGGGGCCGGCCCTCCGACTGGGCTACGCGGCCGAAGGACACCGCTCCCGGTTCGCTGTCGTACTCAATGCGGGTACGGCACGGCTCACGAGCGCCATCTCGACACCGTCCATGCACTACGCACGCGACACGCGTGGCAGCCTGGCCGTGGAGTACCTCCGGCAAATCGGTGGAGGGCGGCTCGCGGTCTTCGCGGGTGGTCGGTTTGACGCGAGCATGGACGTTCGCCAGCACACCTATGATCCCCGCACCGTAGGCGACGAGCTGTTTGCCGACCTGTTCGGTGTCTTGGAGGCGGCGGGAGCGGCGACTCTTCCGGTTGGTCCCGGAACCCTGAGCACGACCCTCGCCATTCCTCTGGTGTCGCTGGCACTCCGCACGCCGTACACAGGTGCGACGTACGTGCCGGTTCCCGAGCTGCGGGGGCCGGGAACGCTGGTTGGATTCATGCATCGCGTGGCGTACCGCTGGTGGCCGACGGTCCGCGTTGGCATCACGGTGCTCCACACGTTCGAGTGGATTCACTATCCAACGCCACGAGCCCTCAGCGCGGTCGTGCAACGACTCGGTGCGTCCGTGTCCATTCACGTCGGCGGAATCCGATGAACGGAAGACGCATGGTCGTCGTCGCGCTGGCCCTCTCCCTGGTGGCGTGTGCGGAGCCGTTCGTGAGCGAGCCCGACAATCGAGATGACCCGGTCCGCAACTTCGATCAATTGTGGACCGAGTTCGACGGCTACTACTCGTTCTTCGAGCTGAAACAGATCGATTGGGCAGCCCTGTACCGTACGTACCGGCCTCGAGTCACTCCCATGATGGCACCGGCGGCTCTGTTCGCCGTGATGGCCGAGATGCTCGACAACCTGCACGACGGGCACGTGTCATTGCACGCACGCTTCGCAGACCATTATTACACCGCGCTGTTCACCCGTGCACCGCGGAACTTCGACTTCACGACCGTCGCGACACGGTACCTGACCGCGGAGAATCAGACCGAGCGCGGCCTCCGATACGGATTCGTCGCCACCGATGTCGGGTACATATGGATACCGAGCTTCGGGGGAGACAACCTGGCGGACGACTTCGACCACGCGCTCGAGGGACTGGGTTCGCTGCGGGGCTTGATCGTGGACGTCCGCGACAACGAGGGGGGCAGCAACTCGAATTCCACACCGATGGCAGGGCGCCTGGCCGACGCGACTCGGGCCTATCGTCTGATCCAATACCGCAACGGTCCGGAACACGACGACTTCACACCCCTGCGCACCGACTCGATCGGCCCACAGGGTTCCGTACGATTCGCCGGTCCGGTCGCACTGCTCACCAATCGGCGCACCTTCAGCGCCGCCGAGGACTTTGCACTTGCGCTCCGCACGATGCCGCACGTGTTTTCGGTGGGCGATACGACGGGTGGCGGCGCCGGCAATCCGATCGCGCGTGAGCTCCTGAACGGTTGGAGCTACAGGATTCCGCGGTGGATCGCGTACACACCGGATACGGTGAGTATCGAGGGCGTCGGGCTCGCGCCCGACACGACCGTGTGGATCACCACTGACGATGAGGCCCAGAACCGTGACAGCATCTTGGAGGTCGCCCTCGCCATGATCCAGAAGCGGTTCTGATGCGATCGCGTCCTGAGCTGAAGCTCGGGATTCCGCGTCACCACCGCGCGGCGGCGGCGGCGCGCATCGCACATCGGCGCGCACTGACGACCGTGCTGCGACGCCCGCTCGGACTCGGTCTGTCCCTCAGCGTCATTCCGTTCGCCATCGGCGCGGCGCAGCTGACACCGAGGGACGGCGGCGATCCCTGTTTCCGTGCGCGGCCGGCTCCCGCATGTCGGGTGTTCTTCCTCACGAACGCGGGTGCCTATGTCAGGCTGCTTGGCACCAAGGTCAACAGCGTCGTTCCGTACGATACGCGCCAACAGAGCCCCGCTCGGGCCATCGTCGACTGGGGAGTGATCGTCAACCTCGACCCGCGCAACGGCGTCGGTGGATCGTGGTTCGTCGCGCTCGACGAGGATGATTTCTCGACTGGCCCGGTGCTGCGCTACCGTCGCTGGTTCACGCCGATGCAGTCGCTCGACGTGGCGGTCGGTACGCCGGTGGCCGGCGGCAACGGGATCACGACCGGATCCGTGCTCGCCCTCATCAAGTACAACCCGGTGCATTGGTTTGGGGTGGCGGTGCGACCCGAGTACGTTCGACGCCAGGCCTACGACTGCCGTACCATCCCCTGTACGCCGTTTCTCGAGCAGGCGGGACGCCTCTATGTGGGTGCCGAGTTCGGCTGGTATCCCGGCCTCGCGCTCTCCGCGGGCAGTGGTCTGACATTGGCTGCCCTGCTCGTCGCGGTGGCCGCGGGGGGCGGATTCGACTAAGAATCCGTTCCGATCACTCGGGTACCTGCACTCACGTCACCCTACGCACCTTGGAGCACGCTCCCGTGTTGAGTTTCGCGGTCCTACGTTACGCGCGTGCGATTCTCCGGCCAGAGGGGGCAGGATCATGAAACCCGCAGCCTCACTCAGTAGTGCCTTCCTCGCGCTCGTGGCAGTCGGGCACGGCCTTCGCCTGATCCTCCAACTTCCCCTCACGGTGGACCGCTACACGATCCCCATGTGGCCGAGCGTCATCGCGGTGCTTGGCGCGGGTGGTCTGGCGATCTGGCTCTGGCGGGAGCAGCGATCGACTTAGCCACACGGCTTCCGGGACCGGCCGCAGCTCCCGAGCATTCTCGAACGAACGACCGGCCAACCCGGGTGCACTCTTGCGACCCAATGTCCGGCGCCTCTCACCCTTGCTCGGGCCATCCGGGGAGCCGGCATGGGACTGGTCGCTGGACGGATCCGAAATCGTCGACATGACTGACCAGATCGTCCTCGGTCCGTGGATCGTCGCGACGATCAAGGCCACCACGACCGAGACGACGTATGCCGGAGATCTCGTGGTGGTTGGCGGCCAAAGCCAGGTGAACGGCGAGATAAGCGACCTGAGCCCCAGTTGGCGGCCTTGACGGACCGGCGTACCTTGGGTCGGACGAGGCCGCCCACCTGGGGCCTCGCCCGACTCGAGCGGTCGGACCTGACGCGGGAGCCCGCTATGCGAAGAGCACCCACCATCACGCTACCTGCCGACGCGAAGCAGCGCGCGATTGCCTCGCTCCGGCGCTACTTCGCCGAACAGCTGGAGCAGGACGTCGGCGACCTCAAAGCCGATCTCCTGCTCGGCTACGTGCTCGAGGAGATCGGTCCCACCATCTACAATCAGGCAATCGCCGACGCCCGCGCGTTCTTCGACGAACGGGCGGCGGATCTGGCGGCGCTCTGTTATCCGGCTGAGTTCCCGTACTGGGACAAACGCTGACCGAGTGGCGGAAGCCTACATCCGTTTGTACGCCGGCCCACTTCCCCCCTCGCGCGGTGTCCACCGCGGCCCCAGGACGTCCGTCGCCTTGCAGTCCACGCAGTTCGGCGCGTTGACCCGGAGCCCGTCGTCGCTCCACTCGTAAACCCCCGCCGGGCACATGTGCGCGTAAAAGTCCGCGGTCGCCCGATCCACGTCGGCGGGCGGCACGAGATGCGACGGGACGTCGTCGCGGGTCGCGTTGCCGGCCTTGAAGACGGCGTCCAGCTTCGACACCGTGAGGTCGCCGGCGGGAACCGGAACGGCCATGCCCGGTGTGCGCGGCGCCGCCGCGTCGGGCTCCATCGGAATGCGACGGCCGGGAAATCGCCCGCCGGTCATCGTCATCATGCCGGCCCGCACCGCGCCACCCCAGAATCCGTGCGTGAAGGCGAGCCGCATGTTCCGCGTGCGGTGCAGATCGGACGCGACGTACGACGTCCCAACGAGGCGGTCGTATTCGCGGAGCGTTGCCGCCGAGGTGTTGTTGGCCTTCAGCGCCGCGTAGATCGCCCGGGCGGCGAAGATGCCCGATTGTATGGCGTAGTGAATGCCCTTGAGGGAGGGGACGTCCACGAAGCCCGCGGCATCACCCACCACCAGCACGCCATCCCCGGAGAGACGCTCGGGCAGGGAGTACGATCCACCCTCGGGAATCGTCTTCGCGCCCCACTCGATCAGCTCCCCACCGGTCAGGAGGTCGCGCACCAACGGATGCTGCTTGAGGCGTTGGAGCAACTCGTGCACGTCGAGCGTGGCGTCCCGATAATCCAGCCCCACGACGAGGCCGAGGGACACGAGGTTCGGTTCCATCGGATAGAGCCAGCTGCCGCCGAACGCGTCGCGCGGGAGCGGCCAGCCCATCGTGTGGATCACGCGGTCGAGCGGCTGCTTGGTCTCCCACAGCTCCTTGACGCCGAGCGCGAATACCTGGGGATTGGCCGAGCGAATCCCCTGCCAGGCATAAAACGCCTGAGCCAGCGGGCCCCGCGTG
>CAYWNR010000279.1:0-5322 GCA_964459705.1 uncultured Gemmatimonadaceae bacterium
CCGCGCCGACTTCGAACTCCAAGCGCTCGCAGGCACCGCGGGTTGGCGAGGAGAAGGAAACCGTGGTTTCCGAGGCGCCCGTCTTGATGGCGGCCGATCGCAGTGTCAGGTCGCCGAGATCGATGTCCCCTTTGACCGCCCCGAACGTCATGGTGAGGTCGAGCGGCACGTCGCGCGGCAGGTCGAGGTCGAGTTGCTGCTTCCACGTATCGGAGTCCTTCATCTGCGTGTGACCGTGTCCTTCGACGCTGACCGTCAGGCTGCGCTTCGTCGGGTCGTACGCGATCGTGGGGTCGAACACGTCCTCGACGTACTTGAGCCCGACGCGATAGCGGTGCCGGCCCTCGGCGGGACGAATGGCGAGCCGCCCCGCGGCGAAGGTCACATCCACGGTCAGCGGGCTCCCGGCGTCCACCAGCCGGGTTTCCGTGATGGTCTGATAGGTCTGCGCCACGGCGACTTGGGGCGCGACCGCGAGGGCGGTCAGCGCGACCAACGACAGGCGTGTCATGACTTCCCCCCGGAGGCCATCCACTCGGCGGTAGAGATCTCCGGGCCCGGCTGCTCGAACAATGTCGCGGCCGGAAGCGGCACGGGGTGGAACCGGCGCCCAAAGGTCGTACGAACTCCACCGCGAGTCAGCACCGCGGCACCGAAGCCCGTCGTGGCGAGCGCCCAGGTCACCGCCAACGCCACCAGGGTGAGCACACTGCCGACCACGGGGACCCAGCCCAGCAGAATCGCCGGCAGCCAGATGGCGAGCACGATGGCGAGCCCCCAGGCGATCGACCGCACGATGCCCATGGCATCCGTGCCGTGATCGCCGCGGAGCCGGTGCATCCAGGCCGAGCCGGCCACCCGCGCCACCGCGAGATAGCCACCGACCACGGCCGCGACCAGCGTTGCGGCGAAGGCGATGATGGCCACCGGGATCAGCAGGACGCCCACCACCGTCAGCGCCAGGCCGACGATGATCGCGCCGAGCAGCGGTAGGAGCAGCGGCTGCGCGAACAGCCCGACGAAGAACGACCGGCCGAACGACGTAGATACCGTGTCCGCCATGACGTCAATTTGCCGCCCGGCGAAGAAGCTCGCGCCGAACGCAATGGCGCAGAGTGCCACGAACGCGCCACCAAGACCCAGCGCGCCGTTTGCCAACGGGATGACGGGCGCGAAGAAGCTGGTCGAGCGTCGCCTGACCGCGTAATCTTGCGGATCAAACCTCTCCGGCACGGTTACCCGCACGGTGTTCCGAACCTGGTCACGGATCTGCGCACGGATCTGGTCGCCCAGATCGCGACCCACACTCCGCCCAACAATGGTCGTCACCGCTTCCGACGCCGCCGTCGCTGCATCCGCCGCATCCACGGTGGCAGCCGCGGATTCCAGCAGGTCGGCTGGAGGAGTGGGTGCCGCCACCTTCTCGGACGGCGTCAGGCGCTGGAACTCGCCAGTGATGGCGCCGAGGGCTGCCTGCTCATCGCCGCCGAAGGTGCCTTCGACGGCCCAGTGTTGTCCGGCCGCGACGGTCTGATCAGGCGACAGGCTCCCGGCCCAGGCAACGAGCCCACGCCAGTTGCGCTCGACGTCCGCGCCTGGCTGATAAGTCGCGACCTGCTTCCCGTCCACGAGCACCGCGCCGCCCCGCAGGGCGATCACGCGCTTGGCGCCGTTGGACAGGAAGAACGTGAGACTCGCTTCCCGGGAGGACGACGTGCTCGACATCCCGGTGACCACGGGCGACGTCCCCTTCGGGGCGGGAGCCTCCTGGGCGGCCAGCGTTGCCGGCAGCGCGGAAGCGAGAACGAAAAGGAGGCCCGTTCGGGCCAACACATTACTGGGTCGCATCGACCACACCCCTGGTTCGAGCCGGAGCTGCCGTGAGCCAACGCAAGGCTACGAGACAGATCAGGACCACTACGCCGTATCCAATGAGGACGGTCCCAGGCTCGAGGCCCAGGCCGGCCAGCCACATCGTTGCCTCTCCCCACCCCATCCGAATTGCCGGGAATACGTACTCCGAGAGCGCCTCTCGGAACCCGGAAACCGCGCTCCGGGCGACAATCCTGGCACCAACCGAGATCGGATCCCAGTACCGGACGGCCGCCGCCGCGCCGGTCACCCAGGCCGCCGCCGTGGCGACCGAAAACGTCGCGAGCAGCGCCCATCCGGTCACGCCGCTCGTGAGGCTCCTCACATAATCGCGCAACCCTCGCAGCCAACGGGGCAAGGGGACGCGCACGAAACCGACCACCCGGTCCTCGAACCCCTGTCGCGGGCTGAAACGCCCGAGACCGGTCAGGGCCCGTTCGACTTCCGGGTCCTCATCGAGGTTGGCGGGGAGTTCCGATTCGTCTCGCATAGTGCCTCTCAATACCTGTCTCCCCTACGCATCCCCCCGGGGGAGGTTTCACCCCCGAGGCAGGTGTTCAATCCCGTAACGGTTCCAGCAATTCCCGGAGTTCCGCTCTGGCCCGGTGGATATACGTCTTCACAGTTCCCAGAGGCAGCCCGAGGATCGCGGCGATCTCGTCGTAGGCGCGACCCTCCACGTGCCGCAGCAGGATGCAAGTCCGGTATTCGGGGCGGAGCCGGGCGATGGCCGCCTCGATGTTGGAGCCCAATTCGCGCGCCTCCAGCTCGTCCAAGGGGGATTCCGTCCGGTCCCGGGCCTGGAGGGCGGTAGCCTCCTGCCGCTCGATCGTCACCGCGTCCGGTGCCCCCTCCAGAGAGAGGGTGTCCGGCTCGCGGCGGCGCAGGTGATCGATGGCCGCGTTGTTCGCGATCTTGAAGATCCAGGAGGAGAACTTGTGTTCCGGGCGGTATCGGTCGATCGCGTTCAGCACCTTGATGAACGTTTCTTGGGACAGGTCTTCGGCGATCTCGCGGTCCCGCACCATCCGGTAGATGAGGGAGAACACCGGGCGCTGGTATCGGCGCACCAACTCCCGGAATGCCGACTCCTCACCCTCCTGGGCCCACGCGACGATCTGCTGGTCGGAGGCGACCGACAGGTCCCAGCCGCCGCTCATGGCCGGCCGCCCTCACGCGGGCGCCGAGCTTGCCGCCGTTTCCCGTGTGCCACTATCTTCCCGCGCCATGTCTCGGGCGCCGGATGGACCCGCCTTGCTCTCCGGCGACGCGAAACGGTCGTACGTGCGCGACATGTTCACGGCCATCGCGCCTCGCTACGACCTCCTCAATCATCTGCTGAGCCTCAACATCGACCGCGGGTGGCGTCGCCGCGCCGTGCGCCGGCTCGGGTGGGACCGCGTGCCGGACGGGACGTACCTGGACGCGTGCGCGGGCACGCTGGACCTGGCCGCCGAAGTCGCGCACCAGCCCGGGTTCCGCGGCCGCGTCGTCGGCGCGGACTTTGTGGTGCCCATGCTTCAACGGGGTCGCGCGAAGCACGAGGGACTCCGCACCGTGGGGGCGGACACGCTGCGGTTGCCGTTCGGCGACGGGTCGTTCGATGGGGCTGTGGTGGGGTTCGGCATCCGGAATCTCGTGGACGTGGACGCGGGGCTCGTGGAGCTGCGCCGAGTGCTGCGACCGCGGGCGCGACTCGTCATCCTGGACTTCACGCTGCCGAGATCGCGGCTGGTGCGCGCCCTGTACCTTGCCTACTTCCGCCGTATCCTGCCCGTCGTGGGGCGTGCGGTGTCCAAACATACGGACGCCTACACGTACCTGCCAAATTCGGTGCTGGAATTCGCGACGCCGGACGCGCTGGCGGACGGTATGCGCCGGGCGGGCTTCGATGCGGTGGGGTTCGACCGGCTCACGTTCGGGATCGCGGCGGTGCATTGGGGAGGGGTGCCATGAAGAACCGGCGCGGCGTGCGCGAGTCAACTCGCCGAACACGCGCGACGGCGGTTTGCCGAACGACCTCACTTGCGCGGCGCTCGCGCAAAGCCCGCCGACCGCCCAAACCGCCGCAAAATCCCCGGCGGTCGGGACCGTCGGGACCGTCGAGAACCCCGGGTCCGCCGCGTCCGCCGAGTCACCCCATTCGCTCTCCCACACCCAACCGGCGGGGACAGTAACGTGCGACTCGGCGTGATCGCGGACACCCACGGGCTGCTCCGTCCCTCGGTCTTGGACGTGTTTGCCGAGGTCGATCACATCCTGCACGCCGGCGACGTGGGCCGGCCGGATCTGCTCGTCGAGCTGGAGGCACTGGCGCCGGTCACGGCGGTGTACGGCAACACCGACGGGTTCGACGTGCGGAGTCGCTGCCGGCAGGTGGCGCGGCTGGACCTCGATGGTCTGGCGGTGACGGTCACGCACGGCGATCAGTTCGGCAGCCCGACGGTGGAGGCGTTACGGGAGGCGTTCCCCGACGCCGATGTGATCATCTTCGGTCATACCCACCGGCCGTTGCTCGAGCTGGTGGACCTCACGGTGACGGTCATGAATCCCGGCGCGGCGGGGCCGGCCCGATTCGACCTCTTGCCCTCGGTGGGAATCATGGAGCTGGAACCGGGGATCCCACCGCGGGCGCGTCTGGTCCCGCTCGACCCATGATCGCCCTTGCCGTGAAGGCGGTGACCGCCTTCCTCGTCGTGTTCTCCGAGCCGGGCTTCCCCGCGGTGAACGTGGCGCAACCGCTCCCCGAGATCCGGGGCGCGATCGTGGCATCCTCGGTGGCCGAGCTGGACAGCGTGCTCCGGCGGCCGGGCGCGACCCTGGTGTGGCGCCACGGGTCCGGGTTCCCGCTCGAGGCCTGGCCGGCCATCCGGACGTTTCTCGAGCGTGGCGGCCACCTCGTGACGCTCGGCGGCGAGCCGTTCACGCGGCCGGTGCGGGGTGCCCCCGGACACCGGGTCGTCGACCCGCGCACCGTCATCTACCTCAAGGCTCTGCGTCTCAATCAGGCATACCCCCTCGCCATCGGTGGCGGAACGATGGCGTTCGTGCAGCCGCACGATCGGGTGCCCGACCGAGCGATCGAGGCCGGCAGCACGGTGTGGTCGCTCGAACCGAAGCTCGCGGGCCCACCGCGATTCCCGGAGGACGAGGGGTCGCCGGGTGCGCGTGCCGGCATTGTGCGGACGCTGGCGTTCGCACACGCTGCGGGTACGGACCGACGCTTTCCGCCGGCGGCGGCGAGCCTAGTCCTCGACTGGTTCACGGGCCCGTTTGCGGGCGGACGCTGGGTGCTGCGGCCGCTCGACGCCCCGATCGCTCCGGACGAGCTGCGCGTGCTGCTCGACGAGGCGCGGAACGACCCGCTGGAGGTGCGGCTCCTGCCGACGTTGGGATCGTTTCACGAGGGAGAGCGGCCGGCGGTGGACGTCACGTGGCGGCGGCCGGGAG
>CAYWNR010000280.1:0-5322 GCA_964459705.1 uncultured Gemmatimonadaceae bacterium
ATTAGATGGCCAGCTCCCGCGTCGGCGAACGCCACTCGAGCCACATCAGGAAGAATGTCTTGGTGACGAACACGGCGGTGATGAACGACGCCACGATGCCCACGATGAGGGTCACCGCGAATCCCTTCACCGGTCCGGTCCCGAACTGGAACAGAAAGAGCGCCGTCAGCACGGTCGTAACGTTGGAGTCGACGATGGCGGGCATGGCGTGCTGGAAGCCCGCATCCACCGCCGCCCGGGTGGTCTTGTTGGCCTTCAGCTCCTCCCGGATCCGTTCGAAGATGAGCACGTTGGCATCGACGGCCATGCCCACCGACAGGACGAAGCCGGCCAGCCCGGGAAGCGTGAGGGAGGCCCCGAAGGCCGCGAGGCCGCCGAGGGTGAACACGCCGTAGATCAGGAGCGCGCCAACGGCCAGCAGCCCGGCAAACCGATAGTACAGCGCGACGATCACCACGACGGCGATCGCGCCGACGATCGTGGCCGTGATGCCCTTGCGGATCGAATCATCCCCCAGGCTCGCGCCGACCGTTCGTTCCTCGACGATCTTGAGCGGCGCCGGGAGCGCGCCTGCCCGCAGCACCAGCGCGAGATCCTGCGCCTCACGCAGCGTGGCGTTGCCCAGTTCGATCTGGCCATCCCGGTTGATCTGACTCTTGATCACCGGCGGCTGGCTCTGCACGCGGCCATCCAGGATGATGGCCATATGGTCGCCGATGTGCCGCGCGGTTTCCCGCCCGAAGATCCGCCCGCCCGCCCGCGTCAATGTGAAGCGGACGATGGCGCCGCCAGTCAGCTGATCGATGGTGGCCGACGCATCCGCGAGCTGCTCGCCCGTCACGAGGGCGCGACTATCCAGCGCGTACAGCGGCCGGAACGACCGCGCTCCCTGGGAGCGAGGGTCCGCTCCCCAGACCAAGCTGAGACCCCGCGGGACCTCGCGCTCCACCTCCGGCAGGTGAATCAGGCTGTCGACGCGAGGGTAGCTCTCTTCGGGCACCAGATACTCGCCCGGGACACCACCCTGGAACAGCAGCGACGAGAAGGCCCCCCCGGTGGCGGCAGTGGAATCGGTCTTGGTCGAATCCGCCCCTGTCGAATCGGTTTGCAGCAGGCCCTGGAGGGGGGACGTCGTGCTCGGTGCCTGCGGCCCGGCGGCGCCGATGCCGGCGCGCGCCAGGGCCCGGTCGATGCGCGGAATGGCGTCGCGGAACTGGCCCTGCATGTCGGTGATGCGGAACTCGAGGAACGCCGACCGCTGCACGATCTCTTTGGCGCGCTCGGGGTCCCGTTCGCCAGGGAGCTCGACGATGATGCGGTCGGAGCCCGACTTCTGCACCAGCGGCTCCATCACGCCGAACTGGTCCGTCCGCTGTCGGATGACCGTCAAGGCCCGGTCGATCGCGTCGGACCGGTTGGCCACGGCGCCCTTGCTCTCGTCGATTTCGAGCGCGAGGTGAATACCACCCTGCAAATCGAGGCCGAGCTTCAAGGGCGTGCGATCGATGGTCACGTCCTGCATGCGGCCGTCCGGGCCGAGCTGGCGACTGGTGACCTGCCGCGGCCAGAGGGAAAAGACGGACGCGGCGATGAGCAGCGCGATCGCGATGAGTCGATTACGAATGGAAGCCGTCATAGCGTATGGTCCGAAACCGAAAGAACTTAACCAGTGGTAGCCCGGGACGGCACTGCCAGGGCCTGGAGTGCCGCCTCACGATCCCGCGTCAACTGATCCCGCAGGGCGCCGGGTCCGGAAAAGGAGTGGACGTCGCGCAGTCGTGCGACCCAGGAGATCTTGACGTCCTGCCCGTAGAGGTCCGGCCCGTCACCGAACAGATGCACCTCGAGCGTGCGTTGGACGTCCCCAAACGTGGGGCGGGCGCCCATGTGCATCATCCCGCCGGCGGACGCGGTTGCCCACTCCACGAACACCGCGTAGACGCCATCCGGGGGCAACAGCTTGCGGCGGTCCGCCAACTCGACATTGATCGTGGGGAACCCGAGGGTTCGTCCCCGCCCCACGCCCTGCACCACGCGTCCGTTCATCGAGTACCGGCGACCCAAGTGGCGCCGCGCGGTCTCCAAGTCGCCCCCGGCGATCGCCCGCCGGATGAGGGTCGAGGAGACCTCCCGTCCATCTGCCGCGACGGCCGGGACGACGTCTACCGAGAACCCGAGCCGCTGGCCGAGGGTCCGCAGCAACCGCTCATCTCCCGCCCGTCCCCGCCCGAATCCGTGGTCGTGTCCGATGACCAGCTCCCCGAGATGAAAGCGCTCCATCAGCAGGGCGACGAAGGCCTCCGGCGGATACTGGGACAGCACCCGCGTGAACGGAAGAAAGGCCACGACGTCCACCGGGCTCTGCGCAAACAGCTCTCGGCGCTCGTCGTCGAGGGTCAAGCGCGGCGGCGCCACCGGCGGGTTGACGATCTCCAGCGGATGCGGCGCGAACGTGACGACGATGCTCTGCGAGCCCGACCGTCGCGCCCGGTCGGCGATCTCGACAAGCACCGCGAGATGGCCGAGGTGCACGCCGTCGAAGCTCCCGACGGTCACGACCGCCCCGCGCGTCATCCGGCGAGCACCACGGTCGGGTGGATCAGCTCGTCCCGCGGCGTTCCCACGGCAAGCAACGCGCTGTCCGCGAGCAACGCGAGCGGCCCGTCCGGTTCGTCCTCCAGCCGGGCGATCGGTCGCCCGTGGATGACAAGGCCGACCTCGTCGGGGGTCAGATCGCGGCGAGGCAGGTGAGGGACAGCCGCCAGCGCGGGTTGCACCGTGAGCGTTTCGGGCCAGGGGGCCGTGCAGGCTGCTTGCTCGACCGTCCAGGGTCCAATCCCGACGCGGCGCAGCGTTCGGAGATGCGCGCCGCATCCCAGCCGCGTGCCGAGGTCTCGCGCCAGGGCGCGGATGTACGTCCCACTCCCCACCTCGGCGGTGAACGTGACGTCCGGACCGGTGCGCGCGCTGGGCGTGAAACGGACCACGGTGACCATGCGGGGATCGAGCGCCACGGTGCCACCACGGCGCGCGCGGCGGTGGGCGCGTTCACCCGCCACTTTCTTTGCTGAGAACACGGGCGGCGTCTGTTCGATCCGGCCGGTCAACGCCTGCATGGCATCGGCCAGCGCGGCCTCATCGATGTCGCGCCAGGACGGATCCTCCCGCAGCACGGCGCCCGTGGCGTCGTCGGTGTCGGTCGTGATGCCGAGTTGGAGCATGCCGTGATATGCCTTTGACAGCCCCAGCAGGAACGGCGCTAGACGGGTGGCCCGGCCGGTGAGGATGGGGAGCAGGCCCGAGGCGAACGGATCGAGCGTCCCGCCGTGTCCCACCCGCCGGAGACCCAGGGACCGGCGGACGGCGGCGACCACATCATGCGAAGTCGGTCCGGGCGACTTGTCCAGGAGCAGGAAGCCGTCGGTCAGGACGGGTCCTCTCCTTCCCGGCGGACCTGGGACAACAGGTCGTCGATGTGGCGGGCATGTTCCAATCCTCGATCCAGCTCGAACCGGAGCTCCGGCGTGACGCGGCGGTCGAGAACGTGGGCCAACTGGGTTCGCAGGAAGCCCCGAGCGTGCTCCAATCCTTCGAGCGCGCGCGTCTTGACCTCCTCATCCCCCAACGCGCTCACGTGCACGGTCGCGTGCTCGCCATCCGGCGTGACCGAGACGTGGGTGATGGTCACGAACCCGACGCGCGGGTCCTTGATCTGGGTCGTGAGGGCCACGGCCAGACACTCGTGGATCAGGGCGGCGAGCCGCTCGGGGCGATGTCGGGGGGTTCGTTTCATGTGCACGTCATGGTGGAGTCGATGATCCGGACGAGCGGGTGGCTGGCAACGAGACGCTCCGCCGCACCGAGGACCTCCTCTGCGTGACGCCGATCGGTGGCCACGGCGGCGGCCGTCAACTCCCCACGCTGCCACAGGTCGTGCCGCCCGGTCTCCGCCACCGACACGTTCAACTGATGGTGCAGGCGGTCCTTCACGCTCTTCAGGATGCGCCGCTTGTCCTTGAGCGACGCGCACCCGTTGAGGTGCAGATCCCAGGTCACGATCCCGACGACCAGCACACCCTCCCGCGCTACCGAAGCGCGCTAGGCCCGGCTGCCCCGCGGTTCCTTGGTAACGCTCCCCTCCGCAGAGAGGGAGCCGCCGTCAGCTGAGTCGAGCGTCCGGGCGATCTGCTCGACCTCATACGACTCGAGCACGTCCCCCACCTTGATGTCGTTGAAGTTCTCGACGCCGATGCCGCACTCGAGACCCTCACGCACTTCCCGGACATCGTCCTTGAACCGCTTGAGACTCGACAGCTGGCCGTCGTACACCTCGACGCCATCGCGGACGAGTCGGATCTTCGCGCCCCGCCGGATGATGCCGTGGCGCACGAACGAGCCGGCGATCGTGCCGACGCCCGAGATCTTGAAGATCTGCCGAACCTCCGCTTCGCCCAGGATGTTCTCGCGCTCCTCGGGAGCCAAGAGCCCTTCGAGGGCGGCCTTCGTTTCCTCGAGCGCGTCGTAGATCACGCGGTACGTCCGGACATCCACTTTCTCGCGCTCCGCGGCGCTCCGCGCGTTGGCGTCCGGCCGCACGTGGAAGCCCACGACGATCGCCTGCGACGCCTTTGCGAGGAGAATGTCGCTCTCCGTGATGGCGCCCACCCCGCGGTGGATGACCTCGACGCGGACCTCCGGAGTCGATAGCTGGGCGAAGGCGTCCGCCAGCGCTTCGGCCGGGCCGGCCTGGTCGGCCTTGATGATGATCTTCAGCGCCTGAACGCCGCCTTCCTCGATCCGCTTCGAGAGATCCTCGAGGGAGACTCCCCGGGTCGATCGGCGGAACTGGGCCTCACGGTCCAGTCGCTGCCGCTTCTGCGCGATCTCGCG
The DNA here is from genome assembly GCA_964459705.1 of uncultured Gemmatimonadaceae bacterium. Taxonomy (GTDB): domain Bacteria; phylum Gemmatimonadota; class Gemmatimonadetes; order Gemmatimonadales; family GWC2-71-9; genus JAOTWJ01. Next base: position 4,891 of record CAYWNR010000280.1, read on the forward strand.
TGCCTGCGTGGCATCCTCGACGACCATGAAGTGGTCGCCGGCTTCCGGCACCCTGTCGAAGCCGAGGACCTGCACCGGCATGGAGGGACCGGCCTCGTCCACCCGTTTGCCCCGTTCGTCCAACATGGCACGCACGCGGCCCGACAGGTTGCCGCAAATGAAGTCCTGGCCGACTTTGAGCGTCCCGTTCTGCACGAGCACGGTGGCGACCGGTCCCTTCCCCGGGTCCAGCGTGCTCTCGACCACGGTGCCGCGCGCCCCTCGGTCGGGGTTGGCGTGTTTGTCCAGCAATTCGGCCTGAAGCAGGATCTTGTCCAGCAGGGTGTCCACGCCGGTCCCGAGCTTGGCGGAAATCGGCTGGGCGAGCGCGTCCCCACCGAACTCCTCGAGCACGACGCCATGGCTCAGCAACTCTTGCTTCACCTTGTCGAC
>CAYWNR010000281.1:0-5319 GCA_964459705.1 uncultured Gemmatimonadaceae bacterium
GGCATAGGCCGACCGGGACGACACGGGCGACAACGCGGCCCATCCCACGACCCGTTCGTCATCGAGTGCCACGAAACGGCAGTCCCGCCGGTGCGTCGCATCCCACGCCGCCCACTCGGGCACCGTGGTCTCGAACGTCGCCGTGCCACCGTCGATTCCTTCCTGGAAGATCGCGCGAACGGCGTCCCAATGGTCCGCGGTCATCGGCGCCAGCGCGACGGTCATGGCTCGCCCTCCAGGGCTTCGCGGGCTTCGTGTGCAAGCCACGGCACCATCAAGAGCGCGGCGACCGGATCCGCCCACCACCAGCCGAGCGTCGCGTGCAGGGCGAGACCGAGCAACAAGCAACCCGAGAGATACGCGCACGCCAGCGTCTCCTTCGCCTCGGCCGCCAGGGCCGGGCTTCCGAGCGCCGCCGCGGCGCGGAGCTTTCCCCACGCCAAGGCCGGCATCAGACCGAGCGAGATCGCCGCCAAGACGATTCCCACGACGCTCTCGCCCGGCACGTCCCGGCGCCACAACGTCCACGCCGATTCCGCCGCGACGTACACCGCCAGCGCAACGAACGTCCAACCGATGAACCGGCGCGCCCGGCGATCCGCCGCGAATGCCGACCCACTTCCACGGATTTCGGCCCGGAGGCGACCGAGAACCATGATCGCCGCCGCAAGCTCGATGACGCTGTCGAGCCCGAACCCCACCAATGCGATGCTACGCGCGCTCACTCCCGCCCACAGCGCCACGCCGGCCTCCACGGCGTTGTACGCCGCCGTGACCCCAACCAGCCGGAGCGCCCATCGCGCCCACCGTGCCTGACCAGTCAGGTGGGCCATCGCAACACGTAGATGTTCGCGAGCACTCGGTCCTCCGCGCGGGTCACCGGAACGACGACCCGGCGATAGGCGTCCCCCGCGAACGAATCCAGTCGTTCCCAGTGCTGTAGCAGGGGCTGCGGCCTCAGCGCGTCGAGAGCCGTGTGACCTGTTCCTCCAGGTCCGAGGCGCGTACCTCCCAGTGGGACGCGTGCCATACCACCCGGCCTCGCTCGAGGAGGATCACCTGCGGCGACTCGTGGGTGACGCCAACCTGCGCGGCCACGAGCTGCGAGAGGCGCCCACGCGCGACGACATCGATCCAATACACCGGGATGTCGCACGGTCCGTCCACGAAGTGCCGAATCTCCTGGTCCGACGCCACGCACACCCCGCACCGCGGACTGTGCTTGTAGATCACGGCGCGCGGCGCCCCCATTGCCTGCTCCACGGCCGCCTCGTCTTCCACCGGGAGAATCACCGGGCCGGCCCGATTTCGTCGCGCGCGATCACCATGCGCTCCAGTCGCTGCCCCGTCACGATGGCGCCGTCGCCGATCAGCGACTCGTGCACGTGCGCCTTCGAGACCTGGGCGCCCTGCCCCACGATCACATGACTCAAGGTGCTGTCACGAACGATGGCACCCGCTTCGACGGTGACGTTCGGCCCGATGCACGAACGCTCGACCACCGCCCCGGGCTCGATGCGCACCGGGCCGGTGACCGTGAGCCCATCACCGTCCGCCGGCGGAAGCGCCCGGCCGTGTTGGAGCAGGTGGAGATTGGTCGCGAGCACCGTCTCGACCTTGCCGCAATCGTACCATCCCTCAACTTCGGCCACCCGGATCCGCCGTCCCTGGTCGATCATGTACTGGAACGCGTCCGTCAGAAACCACTCACCCTTGTTCTTCGGCGAACCGAGCGTCTGATGGACGCCGGCGTACAGGGTCTGCCAGTCCCGGATGTAGTAGAGACCGATGTTGGCGAGCCGGGAAATGGGCTCGGACGGCTTCTCGACGATGCGGGTCATGAGACCGTCCGCATCGGTCACCACGACACCGAACCGTTGGTAGTCCTCCACATGCTTTGCCCAGATGATCCCGTCCGCGGGTTCTCGGTTCACGAGGGACAGATCGGCGTCGAACAACGTGTCCACGAAGATGATGAGCACCGGCCCGTCCACGTACGGCTCGGCGAGCGCTACCGCGCCGGCGGTGCCATCCTGGACGCGCTGCTCGACGAAGCGGGCCGGCTGCCGATACCGGGTCCGTACGTGGTGCTCTACCTGCTCCTTCAGATGCCCCGTGATGAGAATCAGCTCCTCGATGTCCAGGCCATCGAGCATGTCCATGACGTAGTCCATCACCGGCCGGCCCGCGACACGGATCAGTGGCTTGGGCACGTGTTTCGTGAGCGGCAGCAACCGCGTGCCTTTGCCCGCGAGCGGAATGATGACCTTCACTTCACCCTCCCGTAGCGATCCTGCAGGCGCACGACGTCGTCCAGCTCCGGCGTTGACGCCTCCAACAGGTCCGCGGGCGTGATGGCCTCCATCTGGTGCACGGTGAGCGGCGTGACGTGATACCCGTCGCCTTCGCGCATCGTGATCTCGCGCAGCTCGTCGCCCACCTTGACCCGAAAGATGATCTCACCCCGGAGGACGTAGAGCGTTTCGTCCTTCTGGTTGTGGTACTGGAGGCTCAAGCAGTGCCCAGGCTCGATGTGCAAGATCTTGCCCACGTACCGGTCGGTCCGCGCCCAGATGAGCTCGTATCCCCAAGGCTTCTCCACGCGATACGGAACGTCCGTCACGATTCCTCCAAGCGCAGGGTGAGCGACGACGGCGTGGTGACACAGGCGCGCACACACACGCCGCAGCCGACGCAACCTTCGGCCCGTATGACCGGGCGACCTCCACCATCCAGCACCATCGCGCGTTCGCCCACCGGGCAGGCACGGACGCACACGCCGCACTCGACGCCGTGGAACGCGATGCACCGCTCCGGAAGGAGCGTCAGCACCCCGAGGCGATACCCCTCCCATTTCCGCTCCGGCACCAGCAGTGCCCCGGTCGGGCAAGCGGCTGCACACGGCATATCGGGGCACACCGTGCAGGGCTGCCGGGACGGCTCGATCATGGGCGTCGCCGCCGCCAGCCCGGCCGATGGCGGCGCTTTCATGATGGCTTGTGGCGGGCAGACTTCCGCGCAAATATCGCACCGCGTGCAGAGTGAGAGGAACGTCACCTCGTCCTGCGCACCGGGTGGCCGGAAGAACCGTTCCACCACCACCCGCCGCTCCGCCCGCTCCGCCAGCTCGCGGGCAACGCGGCCGAGCGTCGTCCGGAAGAACTCGCGGCGGTCGCCATCCTGGTCGATCATGCACCAAAAGTAGACGCCTAGACGCCTAGACGCCTAGGAGTTCCGAGCACCTGCGCATCTAGGTGTCTGAGCGTCTAGTTAGCTTGCAACATGGTCGCCACTTTGCTGCTCGTCGCATTGCAGCTCCAACTCCCCCGCCCCGTCGGCTACGTCAACGACTTCGCGGGAGTCATTCGGCCCGAGGTGCAGGACCGGATGCTGACGCTCATCGACGAGGTTCGCGCGAAGAGCGGCGGCGAGATCGTGGTGGTGACCCTATCGGATTTGGGGGGTCGGACGGCCGCGGCGGTGAGCCTCCAGATCGGCCGTGAGTGGGGTGTGGGCGCGCGCGGGGGGGCCGGCGATTCGGCGCGGAATGCTGGCGTCGTCTTGCTCCTCAAGCCGGGCCAGCGACCGGATGACGGCAAGTCCGATCTCTTCATTGGCACGGGGTTGGGCGTGGAGGGCTTCATCACGGACGCCTCCGCGGGCCGGATTCGGGACGCCATCGGCCAGGCGGCGGTGACGACGGGACAGTTCGATGAGGGATTGCTGGTCGGCGTGCAGCTGCTCGCCACTGCCTACGCACGCGAGTACGGGTTTTCCCTCACGGGAGACTCCGTAGAGGTCCCGCCACCGGAACGCCGGTCAGGCAGCCGGAGTCTCGCGATGCTGATCGTGATCGTCATCGTGATCGTGCTGCTGGCCAGTCAGTCGCGCCGGCCGCCGGGTCGGCGCGGGCCGTACCGCCGCTACCCGCGTGGTCCCAACGTCTGGTGGATTGGCGGAATGGGTGGTTTCAGTGGCGGACGAGGCGGGTTCGGGGGTGGTGGCTTCGGAGGTGGTGGATTCGGTGGGTTCGGCGGCGGCGGCGGCTTTGGCGGCGGCGGCGCCGGCGGGAGCTTCTAATGGCCAAACAGGGTAATGATCTCGAGACTCGGCTCGATCGGTTCGTGCAGGCCCTCAAGGCCGCGGCCGGCGACAACCTGGTGTCACTGGTGTTGTACGGCTCGGCCGCCCGCGGCACGGCACACAGCGCGTCCGACGTGAACCTCCTGCTCATTCTTCGAGACGCGACCGCCGCTGGACTGCACCCGCTCGGCGAGGCGGTCCGGACCTGGACCCGGAACGGCGATCGGCCTCCCCTCATCTTCTCCGCGGACGGCTGGCAGCGGGCGGCGGATGTGTTTCCCATCGAGATCGAAGACATCCGGCGACAGGGACGCGTGCTCCTCGGCGCCAATCCCGTGGCCGACCTCGCCACGAGCCGCGACGACCTGCGACGCCAGCTCGAGCGGGAAGCTCGCGGTGCGGCGGTCCAGCTGCGCGCCGCCTACGCGGCCGCCGCCCCCGACGGCGCCGCCCTGAGCCAGCTCCTTGTCGCGTCCCTCGGCACGTTCATGGTTCTGTTCCGGGCCGCCCTCCGGTTGAATGACGACGGCCAGGAGCGTGACGACCGAGCGACCGTGCATGCGATCGCTTCGCGCGCCGGCTTTCCACCGGGCGCACTCGAATGGGCGCTGACCAACCGAAACGCGGACCGGGCGGCCGCCCTGAAGCCATACGACCCCATCGCCGCCGCCTACCTCGATGCCGTGGCGGCGTTCGTTGATTTCGTGGACCGATCCTGAGACGTGGAGCGATACATGAAGCGATTGGCAGTAGCCGGACTCGGCCTGATGATATCGGCATGTGGATACAACCGCATCCAGACGCTCGACGAGCAGGTCAACTCCTACAAGAGCCAGATCGAGGTGCAGCTCCAGCGCCGCGCCGATCTCGTGCCGAACCTGGTGGAGGTCGTGAAGGGCTACGCCACCCAGGAGAAGGAGATCTTCGACGCCGTCACGAGCGCGCGCGCCGCGCTGTCGGGCGCCGTGCAGGGCGGGAAGCTGCCGGCAATGGCCGCCGCGAACAACTCGCTCTCCTCCGCGCTCGGGCGGCTCATCGCCCTCGCCGAGGACAATCCAGAGATCAAATCGAACGAGAACTTCCGGACCCTCCAGGACCAACTGGAGGGTACCGAGAACCGGATCGCCGTGGCCCGCCAAGACTACAACACGGCGGTACGCGAGTACAACGGCTACATCCGCCGGTTCCCGCAGGTCCTCACCGCCAAAGCCACGGGAGCCGCGGCCCGCGAGTACT
>CAYWNR010000282.1:0-5317 GCA_964459705.1 uncultured Gemmatimonadaceae bacterium
TGAGATACTGGGCTGGATCCAGATCTTGGAACTCGTCGACCAACACCGCATCCCATTGAGACGCGATCGCGTGCCCGAGTGCCGGCTGGGTTTCGAGCAGGCGGACGGTCTCGGAGATCAGATCGTCGAAGTCCAGCAAGGCGCGGCGGCGGAGCTGGGCGAGGTAGCGCGTGAGCAGGTCGCGCTCCCGTTGCGGCAGTGTGAGTCCCTGCAAGCGCGCCCGGGCAAACATCGTCAGCAGATCGGTCGCCCGTCGCTGATACCGCGCTCCGAGTCGCCGCAGGACGAGTCGCTGGTACGCCTCGTCCGCCACCCCAAAGCCACGGGGAATGCCGATGGCGGCACCATGTTCGCGCAGGACGTCCGCGCACAACGCGTGCAGCGTCCCGCGCGTGACGCGCTCGGCCCCGGCCCCCAAGGCCACCACGAGCCGACCCGCCAGCTCGTCCGCCGCCTTGTTCGTGAACGTGACCGCGCAGATGCGCTCGGGCGCTAAGGCGCACGCCGTCACGAGGTGGCGGATGCGCTCGATCAGACAGTACGTCTTCCCCGCTCCCGGACCGGCCACTACCAGCACCGGGCCGAGGGGCGCCGTGATGGCAGCGCGCTGGGCCGGAGAGGGGACGATCACCGCGCCGTATCGGCGCCGGTGCCGCGCGGAGCGCGTCCCAGGAACTTGAGCTGCAGGAGCTCGAGAGCGTGACGTACGCCGGCAATCGCCTCCCGTAGCGCGCTGTCCGACTGCAACCGCCCGGCCGTGCCCTTGCCATCCCGGAGAGACATCTGAATGCGGCCCAACACGTCCTGCACGTTCGCGGCTTGCTCCGCCAGACTACCCACGCTCACGCGGAGCGTGTCGAGGGACTTGGTCGAATCGCCGGGCAGCGCCGCCGCAAGGGCCTGCACGTGAGCCAGCAGCGAGTCCGTGTTCCGAAACGCGGCATCCAGCGCCACGCGCACCGTGTCGGCGGGGAGGGCCGCCGCCGCCGCGCGCGCCCGAGCAGCGGCCGCCCGCAGGCCACGAAGCTGGCGCCCCAGCGCGTCGCGGTCGAACCCACGCAACCCAACCAGAATGTCGGCGGCTCCTCCCCGCACCACCGCCAGTTGCTCACCCACCGTTTGCGAGGCGCGACCCGGGATGGATTGCCCGGCGGGCAGGGGCTCCGCCGCGGTCCCCGGATCGTACGCGACCGCCCGGCTGCCCACGAGGTCGAGCGCGACGATCTCCGCGGTCGCGTCGGCGCGGGGAGCGAATTCCGAGCGGACCGACAACGTGACGAACACCTGCCCCTGCCGCTCGAGGTCGATGTGCTCGACCCGCCCCACCCGCACGCCCCGCACCGTCACGCGGTTCCCGGACGCCAAACCAGCCACCGCGGGAAACTCGACGGTCAGCGGCACCGCCGCCGACGTCGTCTCCCGTCTCCACATCATGGTCAGCGCGACCGCGACGAACAGCACCACCACCACCAGAATGGTGAGCGTCCCGGCCTGGCGTTCGTAGGCGTGCGTCAGGCCCAGCTCGCTGATGTCCTGGAACGTGTCCGAGACGCGTTTCCGGAGGCTGGGGCGCTTGGGCATGGGAGAAAGATCGACCCGGCGTCACCGCGGCGGTAGGCATTCCGCCGAACGGGTCATTGAACCTTCACCAGGAAGCCACCATCGTCCTCGTCGCGGCACCAATCCCCCACCCACGCCCCCAGGTCGCCGCGGATGGCTCGGTGGATCGCCGGCTTGAGGGCGGGACGGCCGGCGGACCCTCGACCCTTCCCCGTGATCACGTGGATCACGGCCCCGGGTCGTCGCCGTCGCCAGAGCGCGAGGAACGCCCGCGTCGACCGCACCGCCTCCGCCGCCGTCTGTCCATGAAGATCGAGCGTCGCGTCCGCCGGCACGTCCATCAGCGGATCATGCACTATGGCGCCCCCCCCGCGTTGTCGAGGATTCTCGATCCAAGGGTAGATTGTGCACCATGTTGCACGTGACCACCCAGCGCGGCATCATGACGCTCCGCCTCGAGCACGGCAAGGTCCACGCCCTCGACCTGGAACTGCTGCACGCCCTCGATGCGGCGCTGGGCGCGTTCGAGTCGGATCCCGAAGCTCGCGCTGCCGTTCTCACGGGAACCGGCAAGGTCTTCAGCGCCGGCGTCGATCTGTATCGGCTGCTCGACGGCGGCCCGGAATACGCGCGCGCCTACGTCCCGCTGTTGAGCGGCACGTTTCACCGCCTGTTCGCGGCGTCCAAGCCGCTCGTGGCCGCGGTCAACGGGCACGCCATCGCCGGCGGCTGCGTGCTCGCCGCGGCATGCGACTACCGCCTCATGGCCGAGGGCGACGGCACCATTGGCGTCCCGGAGCTTCGCGTGGGGGTCCCGTTTCCGCTCGTGGCCATCGAGATCCTGCGATTCGCCACGTCCACGGCCCATTTACAGGAGCTCGTGTACCGCGGAACGACCTACTTGACCGCCGACGCCCGCGAGCGCGGACTGGTCGACGAGGTGGTGCCCGCCGACGAGCTGATCGCGCGGGCGGCGGCGGCGGCGGAGCGATTGGCGTCCGAGCCCGGCGGGCGGTTCCGGATCACCAAGCGCCAGCTCCGCGCGCCCACCCTCGCCGCCATCACAGCCCACGCCGCCGAGACCGCGGCCGACGTCGCGACGGAGTGGGAACGACCGGAAACCCTCGCCGCGATTCGCGCGTATCTCGAAGCGCGCCGCCCCCGCTGAGCGCGTGACCCCTTCCGGCCGCGGGCTGAGGCATGCACATTTGGGCCTTGCCGGGATAGGAGGATGCCATGTTACAAAAAGTCGTCGCCCATTTCATCGACCACGCCATCGTCAAGGGGACCAGTGCCGACGTGGACCCCAAGCGACCGCTCTGTCATATCCAGACGGCGGACCGCGGGATGGTGGAGGTGGATCTCACGCAGGTCAAGGCGCTCTTCTTCGTCAAGGACCTGAACGGGAAGCCCGGCTACGACGAGGTGCACACGGTGGCAACCGGCGACCCGCGCCTGCGGGGCAGCCGGCAGGCGCGCATTCAGTTCTCCGACGGGGAAGAACTCGGCGGGCTGATGAACCGGTTCCCGCCGCTGGGGGCGTTCTTCTTCATGTTGCCCGTCGATCCGCAGAGCAACAACGTCCGCATTCTCGTGAATCGGGAAGCGATCGCCACCATGCAGCCGCTCGACCAGCAGGCGGACGCTCCGGCGCCGCGAGACACCCAGCCTCAGCGCGTGGGACTGAGCGAGCTTCCACCCCGGCCGGTGCGCACGAGCTGGGTGTTCGACGGTAAGGATATCAAGACGATCCGGTCGGACTGAGCCACCGGGCGCGCGGGAACGGCCTTCCGCGCCAGATTCCCTCACCCCTCGACCACCGTGGGCCCATCGGGCCCGTTTCAGTGCTGTCCGACGATCTCCGCAGCTTCCGGATGACCCGACTGCCGGGCCTCAACCAGGCGCGTGAGCGCGTCGCGCAACTCAGGGCCTTGCTCGCTCAGATCGTAGCGCACCCGCACCGCCGGTTTCTCGAACGCGATCACCCGACGCAGGTCGATTGGCGTCCCGATGATGACCACGTCGGCCGGCACGCGGTCGATCGTCTCGGCCAGCTCTCGCGTTTGCTCCGCGCCATACCCCATGGCCGGGAGCACCATCCCGGTGTTGGGGAAGCGCGCGAACGTGTCGCGAATGGTCCCGACCGCGTAGGGGCGCGGGTCCACGATCTCCCGGGCGCCGTACTGCTTGGCGGCAACCCATCCGGCGCCGAATGTCATGCCCCCGTGGGTCAGCGTCGGCCCGTCCTCGATCACCAGCACCCGCTGACCGCGAATGCGATCGGGCTCGTCGACCTGAATGGGACTCGCGGCAAGCACGATCGTCGCGCGCGGGTTCAGCTCGGCCACCGTCGCGCGCGCACGCTCGACGTCCTCTGCGCCAGCCGTATCCACCTTGTTGATGATCAGCAGGTCGGCCAGGCGCACGTTTGCCTCGCCGGGGTGGTACCGCGCCGAATGACCGGCCCGCAGCGGATCCACGACCACGATGTGCAGGTCGGGCGCATAGAACGGGAGGTCGTTGTTGCCGCCATCCCAGATCACCACGTCTGCCTCGGCCTCCGCAGCCCGCAGGATCCGCTCGTAGTCCACTCCGGCATACACGACCCGCCCGGCCGCGATATGGGGTTCGTATTCCTCGCGTTCCTCGATGGTCACGTCGTGCAGCGCGAGGTCATCATACGTCGCGAAGCGTTGGACCGCCTGCCGGACCAGATCACCGTACGGCATGGGGTGCCGGACGATGGCCACCCGCTGGCCCAGCTCGCCGAGTAGCTGTGCGACGCGCCGGCTCGTCTGGCTCTTGCCCGACCCGGTCCGGGCCGCGCACACGGAGACGACCGGAACCCGACTCCGGAGCGCCGTCTTCCTGGTCCCGAGGAGCAGATAGTCGGCCCCCGCCGCGATCACGCGCGAGCCGATGTGCATGACGTACTCGTGCGACACGTCGCTATAACTGAAAACCACGACGTCGATCACTTGTTCGGCGATGATCCGCTCGAGGTCGTCCTCTGCCAGGATGGGGATACCGTTGGGGTACCGCGAGCCGGCCAGCTCCGACGGGTAGCGTCGGCCCGCGATATTGGGAATCTGGGTGGCCGTAAAGGCCACAACCTCATAGGCCGGGTCGTCGCGGAAAACGGTATTGAAGTTGTGGAAGTCACGACCGGCGGCGCCGAGGATCAGAACACGTGTTGACATGTTTCCTCCCTGTCCTTTGATCCTTACCCCCTGGTGCGTGAATGGATTCTGAATGGAGTGTGAATCGCGGCGGACCCGGCGGACCCGAGGGACATTAGCACGCCACCATCGGGACCATCGGGACCATCGGGACCGCCGGGTCCGCCGGGTCCGCCGGGTCCGCCCGGACTAGCACCACTTCACCTGCACCCGATACGTGACCTTCTGCGTCCCCCGTGCCGGGATCGGCACCCGGAACCGGAACGTGCGCGCGTCGATCCGCTCCCAGCGCTGGCTGGAATCGAGAATCGTCCAGTCGCCGCCGACGGGCTCCATGACGTCCACCTCGACCGCCTCATCTTTCCGATTGCGCAGCTCGATTTCCCATGAGCTCTGGGACTGGCACGACGCCGTGATGCGCCACTCCATCTGCCGACGATCCGCGACGACGTCGAACGCGTCCCCCATGCGAATGCGGAGCAGCTCGTCGCGGGGCGTGTGGTCGATGCGGTCCTCGCCGATGAACTGTTGGGCGCCCGACTGGTCCGCCTTGTAGACGCGGATCACGCCCGCGGGGA
>CAYWNR010000283.1:0-5313 GCA_964459705.1 uncultured Gemmatimonadaceae bacterium
GGTTCACCCCGGAGGGATAGCCAACCGGCCCACACACAGAATTCCTGACAGGGCCCGAGCCGCTCGTAGGGTGCCATGGGCCCAACGATATGCCTGCTTCCCGGAAGCCGCGTCACCAAAACCACGCCGGCTCAACCACATCGACGCGGACAAACCGCCCCACAAGCCGTCAAGCCGTCAAGCCGTCAAGCCGTACCGTGGACTTACGACTCTTGCGTCGCGGGGCCAGCCGTCCGCGTCTCTCCTCCCTCTCGCGAGCCACCAACACCCCTACCTCGCCCCGAACCCCCGACGGGCCACCACCAACCTCGCCAACCACTAACCACCAACCGCTAGCGGCCAACGGCTAACCAGAAAACCACTCCGGCTCACTACCGGCCGTCCATTTGATGTTGCACCCCATGCTCGCCTTTTGCTCGGCCGACACGGGCTTCCCCGCCAGCGTGGCCTCAATGGCCGCGCGAAGGTCGCGGCCCGTCACGGGGATCTCGGACTTGGGCCGGCTGTCGTCCAACTGCCCCCGATAGACCAATCGCCGGCGTGTGTCGAACAGGTAGAAGTCAGGCGTACACGCCGCGCGAAATGCCTTGGCGACCGTCTGGCTTGCATCCATGAGGAACGGGAACGTCCAACCCTGATCGAGCGCAAGGTGCTTCATCGCTGCCGGCGCGTCCTGCGGGAACGCGTCCACGTCGTTGGAGTTGATGGCGATGACCGCCAACCCCTCGTCCTGGTAGTCGCGCGCGACGCGCCCCAGCTCGGCCATGACGTGTTGGACGAACGGACAGTGATTGCAGATGAACATGACCAGCAGGGCCTTCGCGTCTCCCACGTCGGCGGGCGACACGTCGCTTCCGGTCACGGCATCCGGCAGGCGAAACTCCGGCACGAGCGTGCCGAGGGGGAGCATGGTCGAAGGAACGGCTGCCACGGAGCACCTCCTTGGGGATGCGGTGCGCGCACCGCATCCATCGAGAAAAGATACCCCGTGGCCGCCGCTTGCCTACCGGGCGGCGCCCGGCCGCTTCCAGAACCCTGGACCGCTCAACTTCGCTCGGCCCAACCTAGTTGGTCGTCGCGGGTACTCTGTCATCAAAACACCGCAGTCTGGTGCGAAACATCCCGGTCGCCAGCGACGTGGAGGACGGACCCTCATTGTTCCCGCTCGCCCTCCCCGCGCCGTCGCAACGCGAGCAACGCTTCGAGCTCGGGGAGCTGTGCGAGGTCCTTCGGCCGAGCGCTCGCCCGCTTGGCGGCAATCAATGCAGGGAGATCGAGGATGCGAAAGACGACCTCGCCCAGTCGCGCCTCCACCGACCGCGCGAGGACCACCTCGAAACTCCCGAGTCCTTGCACGCGATCCATCACGTCGAGATCCCCAGTGTCCGTCACCAACGTCATCACGGGCGCGATCACGAGCTGGCGGGCATCCATCGTGAACGGCAGGCCCGGTTCCACCCCACGCAGGTACGCGTGCCAGCTGACCAGGACCTGCGCGAGACGTGTGCGGTTCTCGAGGGTCGGGTCGTAGCAGATGTCGAGATCGAACGTGGCACGGGCAGAACCGTGCAGGCCAGCCGCAACCCCCCCGGTCACGACGAAGTGGACGTCCGCCCGTGTCAGCGCGATGATTTGACCGGCAAACAGGGTCACCGGATGACTTTCACGGTCTTGAAGAACTCCACCGCTTCATCCAACGTCTGCAATCGCTCCTCCGGCGTCCGCTTGAGCGATTCTCTCACCAAGCTGAGATCCACACCGTACCATTTCGCCAACGCAATACCCCGACGCTTGCGCTTCCGTGGCCGCCCTCGCTGCCGCTCGGCGTAGAACGACCGCGCGAGCGACAAGCGCGTCGCGTAGGTCGAGAGGTACCGCTCGACATCCACCGTCACGCTCACCAGACCGCCTTCGTCCGTCACCACCCACCGTTTCTCGGACGGCCACACCGCCAGCGCTTCCGGCGCCACGGCGAACGCCCGCTTGAGCGGCATCCCCGTAGCGAGGTGGATCTCCCGCGCCAGACCAAGCCGCCGCGCCAACTCGTCGGTGTACCGCCGCGGCACACCAAGACTCGTCAGGGAGTTGAGCACCCAACGGGGGGGCGCGCCAACCGCAGTAGCGAATTGTCCCAAGGTCATAAATAAGTATGCTTTGCATACATATTTTATGCAACCGCTCGTCCCTGGACCGGCCAGCATCGGTCCCCGACCCTGGCGGCCTTCGCTATCTTCATCTCGCTTCAGTCCGTGGACGGATCCGCCCTGCTCCCTGGATCCCGCTCCACGGCATTTGCTCTTAGGGGGAACGCGGCGCCGTGTTCGAGGACATCTTCGAAACCGTCAACTCGGGCTTCGCGCAGGCGATGTACGAGGACTATCTCCGGGATCCCGCGTCGGTCCCGGCGGAATGGCGTACGCTGTTCGACAGCGGAGTGAAGGGCGAGGTGCCGTCCGGGAACGGGAAGGGAGCGGCGGACTCGGCGGTCCAGGCGGTCCAGGCGGTCCAGGCGGTCCAGGCGGTCCAGGCGGTCCAGGCGGAAACGACCGTAGCGACGGCGCGTGAAGGGGGTGCGACGGACACGGTGCCGATCGTTGGTCCCGCCCTCCGACTGCTCAAGAACATGGAAGCGTCGCTCGACGTCCCCACGGCGACGTCATTCCGCGACGTGGACGTCACGCGCCTCACCGAGTTCCGGGCGGTGCTCAATCACGCCCTGGCGTCCAGGGGGAAGAAGCTCTCGTTCACCCACGTCATCGGCTGGGCCATTGTCCGAGCCTGTGAGCGGTATCCCTCCATGTACCGCGCTGTGGTGGAGGTGGAAAGCGCGCCGCACGTGAGCAGCCCGGACGCCGTCAACTTCGGCCTCGCGGTCGACGTCCAGCGTAAGGACGGGACGCGCCGGCTCCTCGTGCCGATCATCAAGGGCGCCGACCGGCTCGCCTTCGGCGAGTTCCACGCGGAATACGAGCGCCTGGTGTCCGGCGCGCGGGACGGCAAGCTGCTGCCCGATGCCTACCAGGGTGGAACGATCACGCTCACGAACCCCGGGACCATCGGGACCGTGGCGTCCGTGCCGCGCCTCATGAAGGGTCAGGGATCGATCATCGCAACGGGCGCCATTCGCGACGTGGCGGGCCGGCGCCTGATGACGATCAGCAGTACGTACGACCACCGCATCATCCAGGGCGCGGAGTCCGGGCTGTTCCTCCAGACCGTGGATCAGCTGCTGCAGGGCGACCATCGGTTCTTCGAGGAGATCGCCGAGGAGTTCGGCATCGAGTGGGAGCGGGCGGCCGCGCCGGGCCCGGCTCCCGGTGTCGCGGCACCGGCACCGGCCGTGGTGGCGGGCGTGGGCGTGGACACGCTGGCCTACGTGGCGGCCGCCGCCCACCTCGTGGCGACGTTCCGGAGCCATGGGTACCTGGCCGCGCAGCTCGATCCACTGGGCATCCCGCCGCAGGGCGATCCGAACCTCGATCCCGCGAACCTCGGCCTCACGGCCGACGTGATGCGCGCGATCCCGATCGGTGTGCTCAATACCTACGTTGGCGGGGAGACGCTGGCCGACGCCGTGCCGCGCCTGCGCGAGACGTACTGCGGCACGATCGCGTACGAGATCGAGCACATCGCGAACCACGAGGAACGCTCGTGGCTGCGCCGCGTGATCGAGTCGGGGGAGCACTTCCTACCGCTCGCCGATGACGACCGGCGCCAGCTGTTGGGGGACATCACGCGCGTCGACGTGCTCGAGCGGTTCCTCCATAAGTCGTACCTCGGTCACAAGCGGTTCGGGATCGAGGGACTCGACATGCTCGTTCCCATGCTGCGCCGGTCCATCGACCTCTCGTACGAGCAGGGCACCCGCCGGATCGTGATGGGCATGGCCCACCGCGGCCGGTTGAACGTGCTGGCCCACATCCTCGGCGTGTCCTACGAGGTCCTGCTGGCGGAATTCGAAGGCGGCCGATCGGTCGAGGAGACGCTCACGCCGCGCGGCGGGACCGGCGACGTCAAGTACCATCACGGAGCCGAGGGGACGTTCACCACCCCGCGGGGCGACGCGCTCACCGTCACGTTGATGCCGAATCCGAGCCATCTCGAGGCGGTGAATCCGGTGGTGGAAGGCTTCACGCGGGCGCATCAGACCGATCGGACCGGCGCCGACGCCCTGCACGAGCCGTGCTGCGTGCTGCCGATCCTCATCCACGGCGATGCCGCGTTCGCGGCGCAGGGTGTGGTGGCCGAGACGCTCAATCTGTCCAAGCTCTCGGGCTACGGCACGGGCGGCACGCTCCACCTGATCACGAACAACCAGATCGGCTTCACCACCGATCCCCGAGACGCGCGGTCCACGGACTTCGCCAGCGATCTGGCCAAGGGATTCGACGTCCCGATCGTGCACGTGAACGCGGACGACGCGGAAGCCTGCGTTGCCGCAATCAACCTCGCCATGATGTACCGCAAGAAGTTCGCGAGCGACGTCGTGATCAACCTCGTGGGCTACCGGCGGCACGGACACAACGAGGGCGACGAGCCGCGCTACACGCAGCCGCTCATGTACCAGACCATCGACGAGCACCCGACGGTCCGGGAGGTCTACGCGCGGCGCGTCGTAGACCTCGGCGTGATGACCCAGGCGGACGTCGACGAGGCGGCGGACCGTGTGTACCAGCAGCTCGTCGAGACGCAGGAGGCCCTGCGCAAGGACCTGGAAGACGGCGAATGGGATGGCGCGGAACCGGATCGGGTGACGGGCCTGTATGTCGCGGTCACCGAACCGGAGACGGCGGTGCCCGAAGCGCTGGTGCACGAGCTCAACGCCGAGCTCCACCGCGTCCCCGAGGGCTTCACGTTGAATCGGAAACTGGTGAAGCAGTTCCGGCAGCGGAGCGAGTTGTCGGCGGATACCTCCATCGACTGGGCTCACGCCGAGGCGTTGGCCTTGGCATCGCTTCGGGTGGACGGCGTTCCGATCCGCCTCACGGGCCAGGACACGCCCCGTGGCACCTTCAGCCAGCGGCACCTCGTACTCTTCGACGCCCATACCGGCGCCGAGCACGCGCCCATCCAACATCTGGCGCGGGCGCGCGCCCCAATCGAGCTGCACAACTCCCCACTCTCCGAGTACGCGGCGCTGGGGTTCGAGTATGGTTACGGCATCGCCGACAAGCGCGCCTTCGTGATCTGGGAGGCACAGTTCGGCGACTTCGCCAACGGCGCCGAGATCATCATCGACCAGTTCATCATCGCGGGGCTGTCGAAGTGGGGCCAAACGTCCCGCCTCACGATGTTGCTACCGCACGGCTACGA
>CAYWNR010000284.1:0-5273 GCA_964459705.1 uncultured Gemmatimonadaceae bacterium
ACCGACGCGACCCCGTACGCCACCGGCTTCCGCGCCCGCGGTCCCAGATACTTCAGCACCGCCTGCGGGTCGAGGAACACCGAGATCGCGCCCGCTATGAAGAACGCGGGGACCAGGCACAGCAGCACGTGCTCGCGCGCGTACCACCGCGTCAGCGCCAGCGACTCCGAGACCGCAGCGTCGAACCGTGCCGTACCCACCGGCAGGAAGTAGAACGCCACGAACACCGCGCCAATCCACGCCAGCGGCTTCCACTCGCGAGACCACTCCGTGGCGCCCGGCTCCGAGCGGCGCGCCTTCCAGCCCGCGACGATCGCCGCGCCCCAGCCGGACCTCCCCTCCGCTATCGGCGGCGGCGCGGCCGCTTCCATGCCTTCCCCATCACCGACGGCCCGGTCCGGCGCCGTCGTCTCCACCTCGATTCCCGGGTCCGCGATCGTCGCCTTCATCCCCGTGCCTCACACGTGCGCGGCCGGCTCCGCCTGCCGCCGCCTTCCAACGTCGTCCCGACGGCCGGCGCGAATCCCGATCAGCCGATCCCGGGCTTCCGGCAAACGCCGGCTCGCCAGCAGACCCCGCACCAGAACCAGCACCGCCGACACCTCCGGTCCCGTCGCCGCCGGCAACCGGTAGTTCACGATCAGACCGTCACGCTCGTCCTCCAGCACCCCCGCGTCCCGAAGGTACCGAAGGTGACGCGACGCCTTCGACTGTGTGATCCCCAGGATCTGCTCCACTTCGCACACGCACAGTGGACCGTGCGCGAAGACCAGGCCGAGGATCGTGAGCCGGGTCTCGTCCGAGAGCGCCTTGAACACCTTTGCCAGTTCTCCCATGCCCCCTCCTCTCCACCACTGTACACGGCTAAGCGGTTGGACGCAGTCCGGAACATCCCGCGACCTTCCACCACGACCTGTAAGGATTTCCCCGGGACGACGAGGGGAACGAACGGCTTTTCGGCGCCAATTCTCCCGGTCCATTCAGTTGTCTGTCCGGGTACGGAACCCGGAATATCCCGAGACAGGGTCGGATCGTCCTCCCCGGATCGTCCTCCCCGGATCGTCCTCCCCGGATCGTCCCCCCGCGGATCGTCCTCCCCGGATCGTCCCCCCCCGCGGCGCACGCCCCGGGAGCGGTCGATGGGCCCGTCCTCATACCTGCCCGCGCGACGCCAATGGCATCCGGACCGCCCCCTCGATATGATTACCAGTAGCGGGTTTGACGCCCGCCCGGACCCGGCCGGTTCGGTCCGGGGCGCCGGTCGCAGGATGACGGCGGCGCGCGTGTGCGGACTGCCGCCCGCAGGTGGCCGGGTGCGGACGATGGGGACAGGCGACGCGTCCTGTGACGCATCCTGTGGTGTGGGCGCGTCCTGTGGTGTGGCGCCCGCGCGTACGCGTGACGGCGAGGCGCCACACGGACCGTCCCCCGCGAGAGGTCGGGATTGCCCGTGTCGCATGTGCCAAACCGTTGTGTTGTAATGTTCTTGCGAGTTCAGGATACGCCCGGCGGTCTTCCGGCCGCCCGCTTGCTTCCGTGCCCTGACAACGGCCGAAACGGGGCCGACCGGTAGCCAACCGGCCCACCCCCGGATCCGCCCACAACCCGAGCGCCGATGACCGACGCGATCAATCCCGACGTCCCCGAGCGCCAGCCGCGAGAAGCCGACTCCGGCGAGCGGGTGCCCATGTGCTATTTCTGCTCCTCCACCGACACCATGGAGCCCTTCGCCCGCTCCGACCACGTCTTCCTGCTCAGCTCCATCTTTCCCCGGCTCCGCCTCCGCTACTGCCGCTTCTGCACGCACCACTTCCTGTTCATCGCCTCCCGGCGCGGCCGGACCCCGGCCGCCCCCCGCTCGATCCCGCGCGCCCGCGCCGGTTGACGTTTTTCGGACCCCCCTGTATGTTGCTTGTCTGTTCCGGATCCGGATTCTCCGGCCCCGGACTCCGGTCGGTGGGAGCATACCCGCGGCAGCCTGCCGTGCATTGACCACCACCGGACAGAATCGGGCGGGCTGAACCACTGCGACGACTGCAGGCCGGCTTCGCGCATCCGCGCGCAATCCGGGTGCACCCGCCTCACAGGGCCCGTGCCGGTTTCCCCGGGACGCGCGCCCCGAAATGAAACTGTCGCCGGCCTCGCGCCGCCGACCACGAAGATGACGAGACCGGGCGGCGGTAACGCGCCCGACGGGCATCAACGAGCGACCGACCATCAGCCGAGGACGCCATGGCGAAGGCGAAGTTTGAGCGGACCAAGCCGCACGTGAACGTGGGAACGATCGGGCACGTGGACCACGGGAAGACGACGTTGACGGCGGCGATCACGCAGGTCCAGGCGAAGAAGGGGCTGGCGGACTTCGTGTCGTTCGACAACATCGACAAGGCGCCGGAAGAGCGGGAGCGGGGGATCACGATTGCGACGGCGCACGTGGAGTATTCGACGGCGAACCGTCATTACGCGCACGTGGACTGTCCGGGCCACGCCGACTACGTGAAGAACATGATCACGGGTGCGGCGCAGATGGACGGGGCGATCGTGGTGGTGTCGGCGGCGGACGGACCGATGCCGCAGACGCGGGAGCACATCCTGCTGGCACGGCAGGTGGGTGTGCCGTACATCGTGGTGTACATGAACAAGGTCGACATGGTCGACGACGAGGAGCTGTTGGACCTGGTAGAGTTAGAGGTTCGGGAGCTTCTGAACGAGTACGAGTTCCCGGGGGACGAGATTCCGGTGGTGAGGGGTTCGGCGCTGAAGGCGTTGGAGTCGGCCGATCCGGACTCGGCGGAGTGTGCGTCGATCTGGGAGCTGGTGAAGGCGTGTGACGAGTACATACCGCTGCCGGAGCGGGCGATCGACAAGCCGTTCCTGATGCCGATCGAGGACGTGTTCACGATCTCGGGTCGGGGGACGGTGGTGACCGGGCGAGTCGAGCGCGGGATCGTGAAGGTTGGCGAGGAGATGGAGGTCGTCGGGATTCGGCCGACGATGAAGAAGGTCGTGACCGGCGTGGAGATGTTCCGCAAGCTTCTGGACCAGGGGCAGGCGGGTGACAACGTCGGGCTGCTGCTGCGGGGCACGGAGCGCAAGGACGTGGAGCGCGGCCAGGTGGTGGCGAAGCCGGGCTCGATCACGCCGCACAAGAAGTTCCGGGCCGAGGTGTACGTGCTGACGAAGGAGGAGGGCGGTCGCCACACGCCGTTCTTCCGCGGGTATCGGCCGCAGTTCTTCTTCCGGACGACCGATGTGACGGGTGCGGTGAACCTGGACGAGGGTGTGGAGATGGTGATTCCGGGAGACAACACGAACCTGGAGGTGGAGCTGATCACCCCGATCGCAATGGAGCGCGGGCTGCGCTTCGCGATCCGTGAGGGCGGCCGCACCGTCGGCGCCGGCTCCATCACCGACATCCTGGAGTAGACCGAAATGCCACGTGATATCGTCCACCTTCAGTGCACCGAGTGCAAGCGGCGGAACTACTCTTCAACCCGCAACAAGAAGAAGCAGACGACGAAGCTGCAGCTCAGCAAGTACTGCAAGTTCTGCCGTCGCCACACTCCGCACAAAGAGGTCTAACTGAAACGAAGCGGCGTAGGCCAGTAGCTCAACGGTAGAGTCCCGGTCTCCAAAACCGGTTGTTGGGGGTTCGAATCCCTCCTGGCCTGCCAACCTTCTTTATCTGGAGCCGACGGCATGCAATGGTGGAATCGCCTGAAGACCTTCATTCACGAGGTCGTGGTCGAAACCCGAAAGGTGACCTGGCCGACCAAGCAGGAGGTCGTGAACACGACCACTGTGGTCGTCATTGCCTCGTTCATTTTCGGGATCTACCTGTACCTGTGCGACCTCGGCTTTCTCTGGCTCACGAAACAGGTGTTCGACCTCTTCGGCGTCTTTTCGTGAGCGCCTGAACTGAGGAGCCGCCAGTGGCGAAGCAGTGGTACATCATCCATACCTACTCGGGATTCGAGGACCGGGTCAAGAAGACGCTCGAGCAGCGCATTGAGGCGCTGGGCATGCAGGAGCACTTCGGTGAGATCACGGTGCCAACCGAGACGGTGGTCGAGGTCAAGAACGGTAAGAAGCGAGAAGTGCGCCGCAAGTTCTTCCCCGGCTACGTGCTGGTAGAGATGGAGATGGGCGACGACGTCTGGCACCTGGTGCGGAACACGCCCAAGGTGACGGGTTTCGTCGGAGCCGGCAAGAAGCCGACGCCACTCACCGACGAGGAGGTCAACCAGATCCTCCATCAGTCGGTCGCGACGCAGGAGAAGCCCAGGCCGAAGGAGATCTTCGAGAAGGGCGAACGGATCCGCATTATCGACGGGCCGTTCGCCACCTTTACCGGAGTGGTCGAGGACGTCAACCTCGACCGGAGCACCGTCAAGGTGATGGTCACGATCTTCGGGCGCGAGACGCCGGTCGAGATGGAGTTCCGTCAGGTCCAGAAGCTCGTGTGAGAGGACTGTCATGGCTAAGAAAGTCGTAGGACAGATCAAGCTGCAGCTGACCGGTGGTCAGGCCACTCCGGCGCCTCCGGTCGGGCCAGCCCTCGGCCAGCACGGCTTGAATATCATGGACTTCTGCAAAGCGTACAACGCGCGAACGCAGAAGCAGCAGGGCATCGTGATCCCGGTTGTGATCACGGTCTTCTCCGACCGAACCTACAGCTTCATCACCAAGACCCCTCCCGCGTCGTTCCTGCTGCGCCAGGCAGCCGGCATCGCCAAGGGGTCGGGCGTTCCGAACCGGGACAAGGTCGGACAGGTGACGATGGCCCAGGTCGAGGAGATCGCGCGGACCAAGATGCCCGACTTGAACACCGATACCGTCGAAGGCGCGGTCCAGACGATCCTCGGCACTGCCCGCTCGATGGGCATCCAGGTTTCGGACTGAGGAGGCGGTGATGACAACGAAGGGCAAGAACTACCGCGCTGCAGCCGCCCGAGTCGAACGTCGTCCGTACACTCTCGAGGACGCGGTCGGGATGGTCAAGGATGCCGCATTCGCCAAGTTCGACGAAACCGTCGAAGTCTCCATGCGGCTCGGCGTCAACCCCCGCCACGCCGACCAGATGGTGCGCGGCACGGTGGTGCTGCCGCACGGCACCGGCAAGACCCGTCGCGTGTTGGCCGTGTGCGAGGGCCCCGCGCAGAAGCAGGCCGAGGAGGCCGGCGCCGACCTCGTACTTTCGGGTGACGATGCGGTCGCTAAGATCCAGGGCGGCTGGCTCGAGTTCGACGCGATGGTCGCGACTCCCGACATGA
>CAYWNR010000285.1:0-5262 GCA_964459705.1 uncultured Gemmatimonadaceae bacterium
TCCCGAAGGCAAGCGTGAGCTTCATGGGCGGATCCTCATCGTCGGGGCTGCTCGATCTGGCCGCGCAACGCCTGGACCGCGCGGCGCGCCCGCTCGACCGCTGGTTGCAACATCGGATCCGCGTCCTTCCATGCGTCGATGAACCGTTCGTACATGACGATGGCCTCTGCGGATCGGCCGAGGTGCTGCAACAGGGAGGCCCGGTCGGCGAGGGTTCGGACCTGGAGGCCGGGTAGCGAGCCTACCACGGTCAACGAGTCCATCCATGTGAGTGCCGTCAGCGCTTCGTCGTCATCGCCGAGACGGGCGAGAATGTCGGCCCATCCGGCGAGTTGCGGTGGGCTGCCATTCTTCCAGTAGTCGGGGAGATCGGCGCGGAGGGCGTCGGCCCAGCGCCGGGCGGACGCGGTGTCGCCGCGCTCGAGCGCCAGGAGGGCGCGCAGGATCCGCAGGCGATCGCCGCTTGTGTCCGTGGCCGCCACGATCCGGTGGAGTAGCGTCGTGTCCCGATCGGCGAGATATGCTAGCAGCGCCAGGTTCGCCGATCCGTCAATGGCCGCTTGGTAGTTGGTGGTGTCCCCCGCGTACTGCCGGTCCACGATATCGAGCCACTCGTGAGCGGCGGCGGAGGCGCTGTCGGATGGCAGCCCGGTTTGAACGAACACCGCCACGCTGAACAACGTGGAGATGACCGCCCGGGGGTAGTTCACCCCGCCCGGGCCCGGAAACGAGTCCAACGGGATGAGGCGAAACAGCGTGCGCGTGAGCTCGTGTGCTTCGCGTATCCGCCCGGCGGCCGCGAGCAAGCCGACCCCCGTCTGGATGAGCATGGGGTTCTGAAACACCGCCATACTGTCGCCATTGGCGAACGCGCGGCTCAGGGCATTGCCGGCCTCGCCGAATCGTCCTTGGTACGCGGCGATCAGCGCGGTGGTCGCCTCCGCCGACGCGACGGCGCCGAGCCGCCGCAGCTCCCCGACCTCGCTCTGCGCTTCACCATACTGGCCTTCGGTAGCCAGCGCCTGCGCGAGTTGCTGGTGCGCCAGTGGGAGCGTCGGCTCAACGGACACCCACCCCCGCGCCGTCGTCACCTGCGCGGTGCGGGCCTGTGCCTTGAGGCTGTCCACTGTGGCCTGGCCGTACCGCTGCGCGAGCGTCGTCGGCAATCCGTAGACCGCCGAATCCGCGAGGCAGACGATCGCGTTGAGCGGAGCGGCGCAGGCGCTCAGCGCGTCGAGAATGTGCCGATAGGCCATGACGTAGCTGGAATCGAGCCGGAGGGCGTGTTGGAACGCGCGCAGCGCCGTCCCGATGTTTCCCTTGCCCGGCTCCGGCGGGATCCGCGTCGCCTGATCGTGGAAATGCGCTTCGCCGAGCTGGTACCAGGCCTCCACGTCGGTCGAGTCGCGCGCGATCATGGCCTCGGCGATGCCGCGCGCGCGTCCCAACTCGCCGGCCTCGTAGGCGCCGTAGTACTGAATGAGGCTCTTGAGCCGCGGCGGCAGTGACGCGCTGTAG
The DNA here is from genome assembly GCA_964459705.1 of uncultured Gemmatimonadaceae bacterium. Lineage (GTDB taxonomy): Bacteria > Gemmatimonadota > Gemmatimonadetes > Gemmatimonadales > GWC2-71-9 > JAOTWJ01. The sequence continues at coordinate 1,519 of CAYWNR010000285.1, forward strand.
CGCTCGGCCTTGCTGATCAGCTCCCGTCGCAACGCCGGGTTGCCCACGCCTCCGGGACCGCCAGTCTCCCAGCCGACAGCGTCGCGCAACCGGACGTAGGCAAGCGCGAACGTCGAGTCCAACGCGATCGCCCGCTCCAGCTCCGCGCGCGCCGAGTCGATCTGGAAATGCTGCAGATAACCGACGCCCGACAGGTAGGCCTGATAGGCCTCGAGGGACCTCGTGGTTTGGGTCACCAGGTCCGGGCGCTCTCCGGGCTGCGCGCCGCTGATGCGGAGAATGCGCGCGGCCAGCCGATCGAACGCGGGACGCGGGTCGCTGCCCCACGGTGCACGCTCGATCTCGGTCGCCAGGCGCTCGCCGGACCGCACATCGTGGATCTTGGCCTCCACCGTGAGGGAATCCCCCTCGTGGCGGATGTCACCTAGGATGAGCGTTCCGACGCGCGCCTCCTGCGCCAGCGCCTGCGCCCGGTCGAAATCCAGATCGGCCACGGACGCGATGTCCTTGCGACGCAGCAGCGAAGCGGTCCGCTCGTCGTCGTAGACCCGCATGTCCTGCCATTGTGCCGCCGCGAGTCCCAGCAGGTTCATGGCACCGTTCTCGAGATAGCCGAGTGCCGCGTCTCCCGTCTGATTCTCGAACGGGAAGACGATCAAGCTCAACCGCGGATCGCCGGAAACCCGGTATCCGCGCGGCCAGAACACGGCGATCGCGATGACCGCCACGACGGTCGCGACCGCCGCCGCGAGCCCGATCCGCCGTCGCCGGCCGCGGAAGCGGTAGCCGACGCCGCTCGACGCGGAGTCGAGCGCCGCCGCCAGGTCGGCCGCCGTCGCGAACCGGTCCGCGGGCTCGCGCTCGAGTGCTTGCTCGATGATCGGTCGGAGCCCGAGCGGATCCTGGGTCAGCTTGGGTGGCTTCCCCGCCAGCGCCTTGGCGATGACCGTTTGGGGCGTCGTTCCCTCGTATGGCGGGCTCCCGGCCAGCATCTCGTAGATGACGCAGCCGAGCGCGTACACGTCGGTGCGGCCGTCCAAGTTCTGCTCGCCCAGCGCCTGCTCGGGGCTCATATAGCTCGGCGTGCCGACCGCCATCCCGGCCTGCGTCAACCCGCCCTGCGCCGCCGTGACGGCGCGCGCGATCCCGAAGTCGGCGACGACCGCATGCCCGTCCGAGAGCAGGATGTTGGCCGGCTTGATGTCGCGATGGACGATGCCCTCGCGATGCGCGTAGTCGAGGGCAGCGGCGACCTCGCGGGCAACGCGGAGCGCCTCCTCGGGCGGGAGCCGCCGCTCGCGGACCAGGCGATCACGGAGCGACTCACCCGCCACGAACGGCATGACGTAGTACAGGAGCCCGTCGGCTTCCCCCGAATCGTAGACCGGCAGGACGTGCGGATGCTGGAGCTTCGCGGCGATCTCGATCTCGCGGAGGAACCGCTCGGGGCCGAGAGCGGCGGCCAACTCGGGCCGGAGCACCTTCACGGCGACCGTGCGGTTGTGCTTCCGATCCAGTGCGCGGAACACCACGGCCATGCCGCCCTGGCCGATCTCCCGCTCGACCTGGTAGCGCTCGCCCAGCGCGGTCTGTAGCCGTTCCTGGATTCCGGTCATGAATGCCTCGCCCACCATTTGAACGGCCGCCTCCGCGGCGGCCGCTTCCTAATCTACGCTTGTGGAGGCTGTGGGTTGCATTGAGAGGCGCGTTGGCTGGCGCCACGGATGAAGCGGGATGAAGCGGGATCAACGGCTCCAGCTATTCCGCCCATCCCGCCTTGTCCGCCATCCGCTCATCCCGCCATCTGAATCGGCAACTTCCTCACGGGCTTCCCCGTGAGCGCAAAGATGGCGTTGCACACTGCGGGCGCGATCGGTGCCGTGCCCGGCTCGCCGATGCCGCCGAAGGCGTCGCCGCTGTTCACGATGTGCGTTTCGATGCGCGGCGCCTCCCGCATCCGGACGATGCGGTAGTTGTGGAAGTTCGTCTGGACGGGGCTGCCCTTCTCGAGCGTGATCTCGCCCCAGAGCGCGGCCGACAGGCCGTACATGATGCCGCTCTGCATCTGCGCTGCGATCGTGTCGGGGTTGATGAGCTGGCCGCAATCCACCGCGCAGACGACGCGATGGACTCGCACGCTCCCGTCGTCGGCAAGGGACACCTCGGCTGCCTGCGAGACGAACGAGCCGAAGCACTCGTGGACCGCGATCCCGAGCGCGTGTCCCTCGGCCAGGTTCCCGCCCCATCCCGCCTTCTCGGCCGCCGTCTCCAGCACGTGGAGATGCCGGTCGTGGCCGCGCAGCAGTTGCTGGCGATACGCCAGCGGATCGTGGCCGCCCGCGCGCGCCAGCTCGTCCAGGAAGCACTCGGTGATGTAGGCGTTCTGCGAGCTACCCACCGACCGCCAGAACCAGGTCGTGATGGGTAGGTCGGGCTTTGCGTACGTGACGTGGACGTTGGGAATGCCATAGGGCAGGTTGGCCGCACCCTCGACACCCATCTGGTCGATCCCATCGCGCAACGGGCCGAACTGCTCGGCAATGGACGCACCGGCAATCCGATGGATCCACGCTACCGGCCACCCATTCGCGTCGAGGCCGCCCACCAGCTCGTTGTACGTGACCGGCCGGTAGTACCCCGCGTGCATGTCATCCTCGCGGGTATAGACCACCTTCACCGGCCGCCCCACCGTCTTGGACAGGTGGACAGCGTCTTCGACGAAGTCAGTTTGCGACCGGCGACCGAATCCGCCGCCCAGGAACAACGTGTGCACCGTGATTTGCTCGGCCGACAGGCCCGTGATACGAGCCGCCGTTTGTACGGTCGACGTTTGCGCCTGGGTGGCAACCCAGATCTCGCAGCGATCGGGTCGCACGTCGGCGGTGCAATTCATGGGTTCCATGGTGGCGTGCGCGAGGTACGGCGTCTCGTAGACCGCCTCCAGACGCTTCGCCGCGGCCGCCGCGGCTTTCGCCGCGTCGCCGTCGTTCCGAGCCACGGCTCCCTTGGCGGCGAGATCGCGCAGCATCCGCGTGATCCCGGCCGACGAGAGGTCGCCCCACTGCTTGGCGTCCCACGTGACGGTGAGCGCCTGCCGGCCCTTGTGGGCCGCCCAGAACGTGTCCGCCACCACCGCGATGCCGTGCGGAATCTCGACGACATCCACGACGCCCGGCACCGCCTTCGCCGCCGAGGCGTCGAAGCTCGTCAGGCCGCCTCCCAACACCGGCGGGCGCGCCACCTGGGCGATCAGCAGCCCGGACGTCTTGGCATCGAGGCCGAATACCGTCTTGCCGGTCACCTTCTCGAACGTGTCGAGCCGCTTGATCGGCTTGCCGATGTAGCGGAACGCGCTCGGATCCTTGAGCGTGGGATCGCTGGGTGGCTCCAACTGGCTGGCGGCCTCTGCCAGGCTGCCGTAGTCAGCGCGCCGGCTCGTGGGCGTGTGGATGACGCTCCCCAACTCCGCCACGCACTCGCCAACCGGTACGGCCCACTGCGCGGCGGCGGCGGCGATGAGCAGCTCTCGCGCGGCCGCGCCCGCTTTGCGAATCGAGGGATAGCCGACCCGAATGCTCGTGCTCCCGCCGGTGCTCTGTCTGCCGTACTTGCGTTCATCCGCGAGCGCGTGAACCGCCCGCACCGTCTGCCAATCGGCCTCGAGCTCGTCCGCCACGATCATCGCGAAGGCGGTCATCGTGCCCTGACCCATCTCCGACTCGGAGACGGCGATGGTCACGGTGC
>CAYWNR010000286.1:0-5246 GCA_964459705.1 uncultured Gemmatimonadaceae bacterium
CCAACTCCACCTCCTCCCGACCCGTCACCTCCGCGTAGCGAGCGAACAGCCGGCAGCGAATGCGAAGCGCGGTCATTGTCGCTGAAAGCTACCGAGCATGCCCGCCAACGAAAACACCCCGTCGGGGAGCGACGGGGTGTCGAAAGAAGCAGTGCATGGGAAGGTCAGGAGTCGGGGTCGGTTCCGGAAGGAGCCGGGGTCGGCTCCGCGACCATGGTGCGGAGTTCCTTGGACGGTTTGAAGACGGGAACCGGCCGGGCGGCGACCTCCACCGGGTCACCGGTGCGCGGGTTCCGCGCCATCCGCGTCTTTCGGCGCCGGATCTTGAATGTGCCGAACCCGCGGATCTCGATGTTGTGCTGCTCGGCAAGGGCCTCTTTGACCGCGTCGAGGAAGGCATCCACGACGCGAGCGCAGTCCTTCTTCGAGATCATGGGCCCCGCCGTGCGAGCGATCGACCCCGTTACCCGCTCGACGAGATCGGCTTTCGTCATTGATCCCCCCTCGAAGGGGCAGAAGGCCGGCTTTTCTGTGGCTCAGCCGACCTCAACCCGGGGGGTCAACATAGGAGCTTACCTATTGACTGTCAAGAGCTTGGACGAATTGGCGGAAGTGTCCTCTCGCGTCATGAGGACCCGGAGACGCCTCGGGGTGGTACTGCACTCCGAAAACCTGGAGCTCTCGGTGCCGCAGCCCTTCGACGGTACCATCATTGAGGTTAAGGTGCGTCACCTCAAGTGCTGTGGCACCTGGGACCTCCTTACTGCTTCCCGTTACGGCAAATCCGTGATTCTGAGACGTAATCAATACTCGTCCGTTCGCGAGGTCGCGGACGGGGTGATTGCCGCCCCGATGCCCGTACGGGAGCTTCTCCGTTCGGCCGCCGAACGCGAGCCCGACGAGCTGATGCCCGAGGCAGATGCCGAACATCGGCGTCCCGGACTCGGCGATGGTCCGGATGGCCGGGAGGGCGTACGCCACGGCCGCGGGGTCGCCGGGGCCGTTTGACAGGAACACCCCGTCGGGTTCGAGCTCGAGCACGCGGGCAGCCGACGTCCGCGACGGCACGACCGTCAGTCGACACCCCGCGTCCACGAACAGCCGGACGATGTTCTCTTTCATTCCGAAGTCGTAGGCCACGACATGGTGGGCGGCGTTCGGGACGTTCACCACGCGTTCGGCTGGCACGGTTGCCCGCGACGCGAGATCGAGCCCTTCCATGCGAGGGCTCGCCTCCAGAATCGCGCGAACCACATCATCGGGCTCGGCGCCTTCCGCCACGACCGCGCGCATGGCGCCCTGGGACCGGATATGCCGCGCGAGCGAGCGTGTGTCCACGTCCTCCAGGATCGGGATGCCCAGCTCCGCCAGCCACTCGTCGAGCGCCCCGTCCGCCCGCCAGTTCGAATACGACCGCGACAGCTCCCGCACCACCACGCCCGTCACCTGCGGCTTGGGGGACTCCAGGTCCTCGCGGTTGATGCCGTAGTTACCGATCATGGGCGCCGTCATGACCACGATCTGTCCCAAGTAGGAGGGATCGGTGAAGACCTCCTGGTACCCGGTGAGATTCGTGGTGAACACGGCTTCCCCAGTGGTCGGGGAAAGCGAACGGCGCGTTGTTCCGGGGAACCACGCGCCGTCTTCGAGCAGCAGATACGCTGGCGGCACCGAGCGCTATTTCCCGGGCGGCTGCGTGGGCTGCGTGCCGGGCGCCGGTGTCTGCTGCGTGCCGGACGGTGCTGGTTCGACGTCCAGCGGCAGCGGTTGGACGTTCACCGGAGCCGGCGCTTGCAGCTGTCCCTCCAGCACGGACCGCGGCTGCGCACCGCGCGACGAGAGGCCGGACAGGATCAGCGAGAGGACGAGGAAGATGCCCCCCAACCACCAGGAGAGCTTCGTCAGCAACGAGGCTGCCTGGCGGCCGCCGAAGAAGGTATCGGTGGACGCCCCGCCGCCCATGGCGGCGAGTCCGCCGCCTGTTCCCGCCTGCAAAAGCACCACGGGGAAGAGGAGCACCGCATCGAGAATCAGGATGATGAGCAGAAAAATCGTCATGGAACCCTCGGTCGGGCCGCAAGATACCCGGCCCTGGGACACCGGTCAATCACGTCGGACACTCACAATGGCCTGCCACGACGTCGGATCGAGCGATGCCCCACCGACCAGGACGCCGTCAATCTCCGATTCCGCCACGAGCGCGGCGGCACTGTCGGGCTTCACGCTTCCGCCATACAGGATCGGCATGGTATCCACCGGTGCGCCCAACCCACCCACGTGCTGTCGGATGGCGCCGTGGACTTCGGCGGCGTCGGCGGGCGACGCGTTCCGGCCGGTCCCGATGGCCCACACTGGCTCGTACGCGATCAACACGCGGGCCAGCTCGTCCGGCGCCAGTCCGGACAGGACGTCGGCCTGGCGGCGAACGACGGCCAACGTATCGCCGCGCTCGCGTTCCTCCAGCGTCTCCCCCACGCACAGCACCGGGCGGAGACCCCCAGCGAGCGCCGCGCGCACCTTGAGTCCCGTGTCCCGGTCGGTTTCCCCAAACAGGTGCCGACGTTCGGAATGCCCCACCAACGCCGCCGTCGCACCGGCCTCCACGGCCATCGGGACGCTGGTTTCCCCGGTGAACGCGCCCTTGGCTTCCCAGTGGATGTGTTGGATCCCCGCGCGGAGTGCCGCGTGTCCCTTCACGAGCGCCGCGACGGTCGCGATCGACACCGCCGGCGCGAAGAACCAGACCTCTCGGCCCGCCGTTGGGGTGTACGACTCGAGAAACGTCGTGAGGAACTCCCGGGCTCCCTGCGGGCCCAGGTGCATCTTCCAGTTGCCGGCAAAGATGAGCGGTCTCATGCGTCGTCCAACGCGGCAACGCCGGGGAGCGTCTTGCCCTCGAGAAACTCGAGTGACGCGCCCCCGCCGGTGGATACGTGCGAAACCGCGTCGGATAGGCCGGCCTGTGCCAGAGCGGCTGCCGAATCGCCACCCCCGACCACCGTTACGGCGCCGCCCCGCGTGGCCTCCGCCAGCGCCTGCGCGACCGCTAGCGTGCCCGCATCGAACGGCGGCGTCTCGAAGACGCCCATCGGGCCATTCCAGACGACCGTCTTGGCGCGTACCACGCGCGCATGGAAGTCGTCGCGCGAGCGTGTATCGATGTCGTACATCGCCCACCCAGCCGGGATGGCGTCCCGAGCCACCTCTCGGCAGGGCGCGTCCGACGAGAGCCGCTCCGCCACCACCGCGCCGCTCGGAAGGACGAGCTTGGCGCCGGCGCGCTCGAGCAGCTCCCGCGCCATCGCTACGCGATCGGCTTCCACGAGCGACGTGCCCGTTTCGAGTCCCTGAGCCGCAAAGAAGGTGCACGCCATGGCTCCGCCGATCAGGATCTCGTCCACCAGGGGGAGCAGGTGGTCGATCACGTCGATCTTGCCGGAGATCTTGGCGCCGCCGAGCACGGCGATGAATGGACGGGTGGGGTCCTCGAGAACCTGTCCAAGGTAGGCCAGCTCCTTCGCCATGAGGAATCCCGCTACCGCGGGCTTGAGCAGATGCGAGACCGCCTCCGTGGACGCGTGGGCGCGATGGGCCGATCCGAACGCGTCGTTCACGTAGAAATCGCCGAGCGCCGCGAACCGTCGGGCGAGATCCTGGTCGTTCGCTTCTTCACCCGGATAGAACCGGGTGTTCTCGGCCAGCGCGACCTCGCCCCGCTTGAGCTGGCGCGAGGCGCGCACCGCCCCGTCGGACGTGGGGTCCTCGAGGAAGGTGACCGGGATTCCCAGGACGGACTCGAGCGCGCCCGCGACCGGTCGCAGCGAATACTTGGGATCCGGCTTCCCCTTGGGGCGTCCCAGGTGGGACAGCAGGATGACCCGGCTCCCCCGTTCGCGGAGCCACCGAATGGTGGGGACGGCCGCGTCGATGCGCGTCGTATCCGTGACGCGCCCGTCCTTGATCGGGACGTTGAAGTCCACGCGCACGAGAGCCCGGAGGCCCTCGAGCGGTTGGTCCGCCAGCGCGTCGAGTGCCTTCTTGGCCATCAGAGCCTGGCACCCATGAACGTCAACAAGTCCACGCAACGGGCCGAATAGCCCATCTCGTTGTCATACCACGACGACACGTGCACGAGCGTTCCGTCGATCACGTTCGTGCTCATCGCGTCCACCGTGCTCGAGTGCAGGTCGCCGACATAATCCACGGACACCAGGGGCTCCTCACTCAGGGCCAGCACGCCGTTGAGCGCGCCCGTGGCCGCGGTCCGGAACGCGGCGTTGACCCCGTCGGTGGACGTGGCCTTGTTCACGATGCAGGTGAGGTCCACGAGGGAGACGTCGCTGGTCGGTACCCGGAGCGAGACGCCGTCGATCTTCCCTTTCACCTCCGGAATCACGAGCGCGGTGGCCTTGGCCGCTCCCGTGGTGGTCGGAATGATGCTCACCGCGGCGGCGCGCGCGCGTCGCAGATCCCTGTGCGGCAGGTCCAGGATGCGTTGATCGTTCGTGTAGGAGTGAATGGTGGTCATGAAGCCACGCTCGAACCCGAAGGCGTCACGGATGACCTTGACCACCGGGACGAGGCAGTTCGTGGTGCACGACGCGTTCGAGATCACATGGTGTTTGGCGGGGTCGTACTGGTCATGATTGACGCCGTAGACGATCGTGAGGTCTTCCCCTTTTCCTGGCGCGCTGATCACGACCTTCTTCGCACCGGCGGCGAGGTGCGCGGCCGCTTTGTCCCGGCTGGTGAAGAGCCCTGTGGACTCGAGCACGAGGTCGACTTTCAGGTCCTTCCAGGGGAGCTTGGCCGGATCCTTCTCCGCGAGTACTCGGATCCCCTTCCCGTTCACGACGATCTGGTCCCCTTGGACCTCCACGTCACCCTGAAATCGCCCGTGGACCGAGTCGTACTTGAGGAGGTGCGCCAGCGTCTTCGCGTCCGTCAGGTCGTTCACCGCGACCAACTCGAGCTTCGCTCCCTGTTTGCCCATCACGCGCAACACATTGCGACCGATCCGACCGAACCCGTTGATGGCGATTCGCACCGGCATGACGTCCCCGCTTTCAAAGTGTGATTCGTAGATGCCCACGGGTGCGGTGGGCGACTCAGGGCACCCGCAGATCGTACGGGAGGGCGCGGGCGAAGGTCACCGCATCGATCGCCTTCCAGCCCGCGTCGCCCAGCGCCGTCGCACCCGCCACGAGCGTCGCGCCCGTGGTCAGCACATCGTCCACCAATATAAC
>CAYWNR010000287.1:0-5246 GCA_964459705.1 uncultured Gemmatimonadaceae bacterium
TCCGGTCGATCAATGCGCGCCGTCGGCCGTCGAGTTCGGTGCGCTCGACCTCCGTCCGGTGCCCCCGTTCCGAGACGGCCTCGAGGGCCGCACGGGCCTCCGCCACCGCCTGCTCGGCGGCCGCCAAGGCGGCATCGGCCTGCTCGACGTCTGTCTGCGCCGCGGTGGATGCCGTTTCCAACTCCTGCGCGGTCGCGCGGCGATCGGCCAACGTGTCGATCCACTGCTGGCGCTGCTCCGCCAGACCACCCGTGTCACGGTCGACCGTTCCCAACTCCTCCTCCAGCGCGGCAATTTCCGCATGCGCCGCATCCCACTCCGCTTGCGCGCGCTCCTCGCGCTCGCGCGCCGCGACTTCCCGCGCCGAGACTTGTGCCTCTTCGACCTGCCAATGCACGCGACGCTCCCGCGCCGCTTCCTGCTGTGCCTCGAGCTCGGCCAGCGCGGCGCGCCGCGTGGCGAGGTCGTCCACCAGCAACTGGTAGCCACGTTCGGCGTCCGCGGTCTCACGCGTCGCGGTCTCGAGGCGTTCGGTCCCCTGGGCGACGCGGTCCGCGAGTCGCGTGGCCGCACCGTCCAACTCGCCGACCTCGCGCTCGAGCCGCTGCAGAACGCGGCGGGCGTCATCCGCGGCGTTCTGGCTCTCCCGCGCCGCGCTGCGGGCGCTCTCGGCGCGGCGCGTCGCTTCGTCGAGGGCGGCCGTCGCGGCGGCATGGGCCTGAGCCGCATCCGCCTGGCGCGCCTCGAGCTGCTCGAGGTCCGTCCGCTGCCGTTCCAGCTCGTCGCGGATCGCTTCCAGCTCGGCGCGCCGGGCGAGCGGGCCGGATCCGTCGGTCGGCGCGGCGAGCGCGATGGCGCCGTTGGGTTGACGGATCGCGAGCCCGCGGGTGTCGAGCAGCTCGTGGCCGCCGAGCAGCGCCCGCGCCCAGGTGGCCGCCGGTGCATCGGCGCCGACCGGGAGCGCGGCGCGGCGCACTTCGCCGACGGGGCCGCTGGTTGGGAGCAGCATCAATGGGCCGGGGCCCGTCTTGGCATGCCACGCCTGCACGGTGGGGACGGCGTCATCCCGCACCAGCACCGCGTGGAGCCACTCTCCGAACAGCCGCTCGATGAGCCCGGCCTCCGCTTGCGAGGCGTGCAGGAAATCGCTCAACGGCCCGAGAATCGCGCCGTCGGGGAACTCGGCGCGCGCCGTCAGCAGGTGCCGCGCGGCCGGTGCCAACCCTTCGCGCTCCCGCTCGAGCCGGCTCAGGGCGTCCGTGCGCGCCGCCAACGCCGCGACCGCGTCGTCTGCCGCCCGGCGCTCCGCGCGCAGCGCTTCCTCCTGCTCCCGCGCCGCGGCGAGGGCATGGCGCGCTCGCTCCAGCTGGGTTTCGGCGGTGCGCGCATCCTCCGCCCGCTGGCTCACCGCCGCCTCGACCGTCCGGCGTCGCTCGGCCGCCGCGTCGCGCTCCGCGTGGCGGGCGGTCCGGGCCTGCTCCGCCACCTGTGCGTGCGCGCGCAGGTCGGCGAGCTCCCGTTCACCCGCCGCGCGCGCACCGGTGAGCGCCCGCAGCCGCTCGGCGGTGGCCTGCGCCTGTTCCTCGAGCGATCGCACCTCCTGACGTGCACCCGCCAGCCGCCGCCGCGCGTCGTCTTCCGTCTGCGTGCGCAGATCCAGTTCCCCCTGCACGGATTCCCGCGCCTCGGCTGCCGCCCGCCGATCCCTCGCCGCCGCGTCGCGCTCCCGCTCCAGGCGAGCCATGCGCTCGGTGGCCTGCTGCCGCTCAGCGAGCGCCCGTTCCCGCCGCGCCGCCGCACTCTCGAGGCGTTCCCGCGCCACGCGGATGTCGCCTTCCAGCCGCTCGATCTCCAGCCGCGTCCCGGCCAACCGGCGCTCGAGGTCGGTGCGGTGGGTCTCGGCGGTGTGGCGGTGCCGCGCCGCAGCTTCCCGATCCTGTTCGCGACCAGCCAGCCCGTCCCGGGCGCGCGGGAGGTCCGTCGTCAACTCGGCCTGCGCGGCCGCCAACTCCGCGGCCACCCCGTCGAACCGGGCCAGCTCCTGGCGGGTCAGCGTCATCACGATGGCAAACCGCTCGGCCGTGAGCTTGACGTGCCGCTCCGCCTTCCCGCGCTGCCGCGCCAGACTCCGGACCTCGCGCTGGACCTCGCTGATGACGTCGTCAATGCGCTGGAGATCCTCCCCTGTCCGCTGCAGCTGGCGCGCGGTGGATTCCCGGCGATCACGGTAGAGTCCGATCCCGGCGGCCTCCTCGAACAACGAGCGGCGCTCGTCGGCCCGATCGGACAGCAGCCGGTCGATCATCTGCGCTTCGATCACGACGCCCGCGTCGCTCCCGAGCCCGGTGCCGCGGAGCAGGTCCTGCACGTCGCGCAGGCGGACGGCGGCTTGGTTGATGAGGTAGTCGCTCACCCCGCTCCGTGAGAGCCGCCGCGTGATCTCCACTTCGCCATAGGCGATCGGGAGCACCCCGTCACTATTGTCGAACACCAGCGACACGTCGGCCACGTTCACCGGTCGGTGGCGCGCGGCCCCGTGGAAGATGATGTCCTCCATGCGCTGGCCGCGCAGGAGGCGCGCGCGTTGCTCCCCAAGAACCCAGCGCACCGCGTCGGAGATGTTCGACTTGCCGCACCCGTTCGGCCCCACGATGGCCGTGATGCCGTCTTCGAACGGCAGCTCGACGCCGGCGGCGAACGACTTGAATCCGGCGAGGCGGAGCTGGGTGAGCTTCATGAGCGGGCGGTCTCGGTCACGGGAATGGCGGGATCACTGCCGCGTAGCGGTGGAGTCCTGGGTGAAGATCCAGTAGGGCATGTCCAGTTTGCGGCCAACGGCCTCGGCTTGCTCCCGGGTCGGATAGGGCCCGATCACCACGCGGTACGCCTGGTCCGGGTCCGAGGGCGGGAGGACCCGTGCCCGGAGGCCGGCTTGGCGGAGCCCGCTGGCGAGTCCTTCGGCCCACTGCGCGTTCGACGTGCTGCTGACCTGGAGGTAGACCGCCTGGCCGGGGGCCGTGGTTGCCACGCTGGTTTCCTGCGCCGCGTCCGCGAGCTGAAGGTCCCGGCGCCGCGCATCCCAGGGCGCGATGAGCCAGCGGTCGGCGGCGCCACCGCGCACGCGGTGCTGTGCGACGGTGTCGCCGGCGGCCATCGCGACCACGTCGAGACCCTGCCGGACGAGGATGGTGCCGTCCAGCCCCGCCGCGGGCAGATCGTCAGCCCACCCGCCGCGCAGGGTGCGCACCGCGCCCGTCGTCGCGTCGTAGACCACGACGCCGTCGTCGCTGCGACCGAACACGTAGCGGCCGAACGCATCCGCGCGCAGCGCGGTCACCCGCTCGTCGAGCGGCACCGTTGTGATCCGGTCACCTTCGAACCGCTCGAAGACCACGAAGGCCGGCGCCACGGTCGCGACGTACACTCGGTGGCCGGAGGCCGAGAACGTGAGCGCCAGGGCCGAGTCCGGGAGGGACGCTTCCACCGGGGGGGTGTCGTTGAGCAAGTCTACGATCCTGAGTTGTCCGTCCGCCCCGGCGACCGCCAGGGCCTCGCCCCACGCCGTGCGGGCAACGAGCCCACGGGGGACGGCGACGGACGTCGGGCGCCCGCCCGCGAGGGGGAGCACCCGAACCACGGAGCCGCTGTCGGTGTGCGCGAGCACGACGCTGCGGTTGCCCGCCGTCCACCACAGGGCATCGATGGTGCCGTTCCCGGCGTTTCCCGCGGCGGTGAGGCGACGTTCGGCGGCCACCGCCAGTCTGTGATCGCCGTGCCCGACCAACACCGCCCCCACCGGGCTCATCACCGCCTCGGTCACGAGCGTGTCGAGCGTGCGAAACCGGCCGATCCGAAGATCGAGCGCCATCAGCGTGTCCGCCCGCGTGACGTATAGGAGATCCTCGTCGGTCGCGAACCCGACCGGCGTGGTTCCGCCGGGAGCGGGGTCGCTGCGCCACGCGATCTCCTCCAGCGACGGGAGGTCGAACACGGCAATGGGCCTGCGTCGCGCCGGAAGTCGGAACGCCACGGCCGAGGTCACGACCCGACCCGCCGCCGCCGCCACCGCCTCGCGAAGCTGAACCGTCTGGGGGGAGGTGCCGCCGCACGCGGTCGCGACGATCACCACCAGTAGAAGCCGACGTTGCACGGGGGGAAGCTAGGCGTCCCGGAAAGGGGCGGCAAGCGCGTTCAGAACGTGGGACCGAGCGAGATCGTCCAGTACCACGGAACGGTGTCGGGTCGATTCAGCGGGTTCGCGTAGTCGAACCGGAACACGGCGAAGCCCAGCACGTTGGCGCGGACCGAGAATCCCCAGGAAGTCAGCGGCTGCCGGACGAGGGAGGGGTTGTCCGTCGCGTCCCGGCTCCACCGGAGCACGTTGCCGCTTTCCCATGCCAACCCGGCGTCGTAGAACACGGCGGCTTCGATCGGCGGTAGCCACACCGGAAGGAAGCCGAGGCCGAGCGCGCGGAACAGGGGAAACCGAAGCTCCGCGTTGAACACGGCGAAACGGGTTCCAATCACCTGATCCAGGGCTCCGCACCCGGTGACCGGTCCACCGGGATCCGTGGTGCACTCGTACCGCTGCAGGGAGCCCACCGTGTAGCCACGGAGGAAATCGGGGTTGGCAATGGAGATCCGAAAATCCCGTTCGCTCGGGCCGAACCGGCCGTAGAACATCTCACGCGTCGCCAGCGTGAACGGGCCGAGCAAGTGATCGTAGCGCCGATAATCGGCGAGGAATTGGTGGAAGCGGACCTCGCCGATGGCGGGCGCGTACTCCAACCGGCTCCGTCGTCCCATGAGCGGGCCGACCCAGAGGGAGACCGAGTTGTCGAACACGAGCGCAATGGACGGTTGGACGTAGAAGTTCGTGCCCAGTCCGGTGGTGTGCACGTCCTGGCTGATGAGACCGCCAGTCCCGGGATCGAAGCTCTGGACGAACTCCTGTCGCGCGATATTCACGCTCGACCCGCGGATTCCCAGTTCCACGCGGCGGAACCGGTTCAGCGGAAGATGCGCCTCGAGGAAGACATAGCGGTTCACGTAGCGTGTGTACGTGTACACGTCTTGCGGGATTCCCAGCGAATCGCTCGTGAAGTCCGCGCCGCTGAAGTAGAACAGCGGGTACTGGGAGTACCCGGTGATCCAATTCACCCGATGAGCCTGGTTGCCGTACGCGAGGAGGGCCTGCGCTTCGTCGATGCGGCCGTTGATCTGTGCCGCGAGGAGCATCTGGCGAT
>CAYWNR010000288.1:0-5242 GCA_964459705.1 uncultured Gemmatimonadaceae bacterium
AGAAGATCGTGCCGACGACCGCCGGAATCCCGAACCACACGGCGCCGCCACCAAAAAGAATATCGACCATCGCCCACCTCCACCCTCGGGACCTTGGAAGAAGATAGGCGCGGGCCCTCGCGCCGGAAGGGCGCCGAGAAACGGCGGGCTGCTCCGGCTGATGCGGGTGCGGGGCGCCTGCGCGCGTCCTATCTGGTGCGGCGGTGGGCGATGGACAGTATGTTCGTCGAGCCTGGCATGGATGGGCACTCTCATTTGCCGTGAGGTCTCAATGCGCATCGCATCCGCCCCGAGCGCCCGGCCCCTGGCCGCTGCTGCGCTCCCCCTGCTCCTGCTGCTTGTCACGGTGCTGCCAGTCGTCGCCCAGGACGCGACACCGCGCCCGATGACGTTCGTGGACATGCAGCTGATGAAGTCCGCCGGCTCCGCGGCTCCGAGCCTGGACGGCCATTGGATGCTGTATACCGTCTCCACGCCGGACTGGAAGGAGGCGAAGAGACAGAGCGACGTGTTCCTGGTCTCGCTCCAGGAAGGCCTCCCTTCCACGAAGCAGATGACGTTCACGAAGGAGAAGAACGAGACGTCACCAACGTGGTGTCCTGACGGAACATGCTTCGTGTTCGCGTCGAATCGCGACGCGCCCAACAACGGCAGCCAGAATCAGCTCTATCTGATGCAGCCGGATGGCGGCGAAGCACGCCAAATCACAGACGCGAAGGACGGCGTCTCCAGCTTCGCGTTCAGCAGGGATGGCCAGTGGTTGGTGTACCGGGCTGGGAAGTCCGGGGGGGAGCAGCTGTGGCGCCTGCCGGTGGCCGGCATCGAGGACGGGAAGGCCGTGCAGCTCACGAAGCAGGTGGCGGGTGTGGGTCAGTGGCGGTGGGCGCCGGATAGCCGGCGCATCTACTTCATCGCGCCGGACACGCTCGATCCGGACGACAAGGCGCGCCGCGAGAAGCGCTTCACGGTGGACATCAAGAACGCCGAGACGCCGTTGGCGAGCCTGTGGGCGCTCGATCTGGATGGGCTCCGGGCGACGCGCCTCACGCGGGATACCTCCATCACGGTGACAGGCTTCACGTCCTCGGACGACAGCCGATGGGTCGGCTTCCGCGGTACGTCCGCAGACCGCTACAAGCGCAACATCACCGAACAGGGGATCAACACGGACCTGTACCTGTTGGAAGCTGCGACCGGCGAGATCGAGCGGCTCACGGACAATGAGGAAGTGGGGGAACGGGGACCGGACTTCTCGCCGGACGGTCGGTGGGTAGCGTTTGCTGCGCCGGACGACCTCACGCGCTACAGCATGAGCAATACCCGCATCTATCTCCGCGGCGTGGGTGATCGGGGCGGGCGGTGGCGCAAGTTGGGCGCGTCGTTCGACGGCGACCTGGGGGTCAGCTTCTGGTCCGCCGATGGCGGGACGATCTACTTCAACGAGGGAATACGCGCCACCAGCCAACTCTTCGCCCTGGATATCGAAAAGAACACGGTGCGGCAAGTGACCAGGGAACCGGCGTCGCTGCGTGTCGGCCGCGATGAGAACTCGGGCGTCATCCTCATCAACTACAGCGATCCCCGAACGCCACCTACGCTCTTTACGGTCGCGTCGGTGGACCAAGTTGGGGACCGGAACTCCTGGCAGCAGCTCACGGATGTCAATCCGCAGGTGCGCGGGTTCCTGCTGGGTGAGGAGACCGAGATCAGCTGGAAGTCGAAGGACGGCAGCACGGTAGGGGGCGTGTTGGTGAAGCCGGTGGGCTACCGGCCGGGTCAGCGCTACCCGCTCATCGTGGCGATCCATGGCGGACCGGCCAGCGCGGACGTCCTGCGATTCAACGGCGGCTACGGTGCGCAGGTGTACGCGGGCGCGGGGTACGCCGTCCTGCGACCGAACTACCGCGGCTCCACGAACTACGGCCTCAAGCACAAGACCGGCATCGTCGGGAACTACTTTCCGCCCGGCTTCGACGACATCATGGCGGGCGTGGACCATCTGATCGCGGAAGGGATCGTCGACGGCGACCGGATGGGCGTGCTCGGCTGGAGCGCTGGAGGCCACTGGTCGAACTGGATTCTCACGCACACGAACCGGTTCAAGGCCATCAGCTCGGGCGCAGGCACGTCGAACTGGATCTCCATGTATGCGGAGAGCGACGTGCAGCGCAATCGGCAGTTCTACCTTGGTGACAAGCTGCCCTACAACGGCTTCGACGCGTATTGGAACCAGTCGCCGCTCAAGTACATCCGGAACGCGAAGACCCCTACCATGATCCACGTGGTGCAGGGCGACCCGCGCGTGCCCAGCCCGCAGTCCGTCGAATTGCACATGGCGCTCAAGAAGCTCGGCGTGCCCACCGAGCTGTACATGTATCCCGGCCAGAGCCACGGCATTCCGGACCCGCGTAACCGACTGGTGAAGTCGGTCGCGGAGATGGCCTGGATGGACTATTACGTACGCGGTCTGGGCGAGAAGTTCGCCTGGCGCGACGTGCTCAAGACGCTGGACGAGCCGAAGGGCGAGAAGCCGGCGGCGACGAGTGCCGCCCGACGAGACCAGCCGCCTCTCCGGTGAACGACGTGGTCCGCAGCCTTCTCCCCGACGCATGTCGGATTGGATCCTGTGGCGAGCCCGAGAGAGGCTTGGCGCACGGGACCCGGGAGGCGCTGGTTTGACTGCATGATCCGGTTCGGTGTCGCCGGGTGGTCCTATGACGACTGGTGGGGTCCGGTCTATCCGGCCGACCAGAAGGGGAAGCGCGCGTTCGATCCCCTGCGGTACCTGGCGCGCTACTTCGATACGATCGAGATCAACTCGACGTTCTATCGGCCCCCGTCGCCCAAGTCCGCTACCAGTTGGGCCCGGCGCGTTGCCGAGAATCCGGAGTTCCGGTTCACCGCGAAGCTCTGGCGACGGTTCACGCATCAGCGCGAGGCGGCCTGGACGATCCCGGAGGTAGACGAGGTGCGTGCCGGGATCGCCCCACTGATGGAGGCCGAGCGGCTCGGGTGTCTCCTGATCCAGTTCCCGTGGTCGTTCAAGCGGGACGACGCAGCGCGCGAGTGGCTGGGCGACCTCGCGACCGCGTTCCGGGAGTTCCCACTCGCCGTCGAAGTGCGTCACAGTTCGTGGAACGTGCCCGAGTTCTATGCCACGCTGAGGGAGCGCGGTATTGGCGCGGTAAACATCGACCAACCGGTGTTTCACGATTCGATCAAGCCGGGCGCCGAAGTGACGTCGCCGGTGGGATACGTGCGATTGCACGGGCGGAACTACGAGAACTGGTTCCGCGACAACGCGGAATCGCACGAGCGGTACGACTACCTCTACACCAAGGACGAGTTGGAAGGCTGGCTCGACCGCATTCACGCGGTGGCCAAGCAGGCTCACGATACCTATGTGGTCACGAACAACCACTTCCGCGGCCAGGCGCCGACGAACGCGTTGATGTTGAAGACGATGGCGGGCGACGACGTGGACGTGCCGCCGGAGCTGATGGCGGCGTTTGGGGAGGCGTTTGCGAGCGTCGGCCGATAGCCGAAAGCCGAAAGCCGATGGCCGATGGCCGACGAATGTGCTGCAGCTCTTGCTCTTTGGGCTTCTGGGTTTCGGCTTTCGGCCATCGGCGACCGGCTTTCCGTCGTCTATTGAAATAATTAGGCAACCATCTAAATTCTTTCCATGGCACACGATAGTGTCTTCAAGGCCCTGGCCGACCCGACGCGGCGGCAGATCCTCGAGTTCTTGGCGCAGGGTGACCTAACGGCCGGCGAGATCGCCGAGCGATTCCCAGTCGCGTTCGCGTCGGTTTCGCATCACCTTGGCGTGTTGAAGGAGGCCAACCTCGTGGCGTCGGAGCGGGAAGGGCAGTTCATCCGCTACCGGCTGAACACGACGGTGTACCAGGATGTCGTGCGCTACCTGATGACAGTCGTGAAGGGAGGAAAGCGCCGTGCGTAACCGCTGGTTGGGGTTCGTCGTCGCTGTGCTCGTGATCGCGGCGGGCGTGTGGGCCTATCCGCATCTACCGCCGCGGGTGCCGACTCATTGGAACTTCCGTGGTGAGGTGGACGGCTACTCGTCGCGGTTCGTGGCGACGTTCGTGTTTCCGCTCGTGATCCTGGCGCTCGCGGGCTTGATGCAGGTGCTCCCGAAGATTGATCCCCGGGGGAAGAACTACGCGAAGTTCGGTGACACGTACTGGCTGATCGTCAACGGCATCCTGATCTTTTGCGGCCTTGTGCAGCTCCTCGTGCTCGCCAACGGGCTCGGCGCGCCGGTGTCGATGGGGCGCGTCTTGCCGGTCGGGATCGGTTTCCTGATGATGGTGGTGGGGAACTTCCTGGGCCGAATCCAGCCCAACTGGTTCATCGGCATCCGGACGCCGTGGACGTTGTCGAGCGACGAGGTGTGGCGGAAGACGCACCGGCTCGGCGGCCGGCTGTTCGTGGTCGGCGGCGCCCTCTTCATGCTCGCGGCCCTGCTGCCGGGAACACTCGGGATGCCAACAGTGATCATCGCCATCGTGGTGCTCGCGGTGATACCGGTGCTGTATTCTCTCTATCTCTGGATGCGGGAGCGATCCACATGAGCCGGACGTCGAACGTACTCGTCGCTTTCCTCGGTATGGCGGCGCTGGCACCGTGGCACGCGGCGCGCGCGCAGGCGGACACCGTTCCGCCAGCGGGTGTCGAAGAGCGGCCGTTCACGTTCACAAGCGGCGGAATGGAGCTGGCCGGCACGCTGGCCCTGCCCGCCGGCGTGACGCGCCCACCGATCGCCGTGATCGTGGCGGGGTCCGGACCGACCGACCGGAACGGGAACGCGCGCGTCGGGCTCAAGAGCAACGCCTACGCCCAACTCGCCTGGGGACTCGCCGCCAAGGGGATCGCGTCGCTGCGCTACGACAAACGCGTGCTGCCGACGGCAAAGGGCCAGTTGAATCTGCCCGAGCTGTCGTTCGATGATTTCGTGGCGGATCTCACGGCTGCGGTGGAAGCCGTGCGCGGCGACTATGCGAAGGTGGTCGTGATCGGCCACAGCGAGGGCGGAGACCTCGCCATCCGGGCCGCCGCGCGCGGTTTGGCCGCCGCGGGCCTGGTGTTGGTGGCCACTCCGGGTCGCGACCTCAAAGCACTGCTGCACGAGCAGATCGGACGTCAGGTGGACTCGGCGATGCTGCTGCGGTTCGACAGCGCGTTCGCCCGCTACGTACGCGGCGACGAGATGATCGACACG
>CAYWNR010000289.1:0-5242 GCA_964459705.1 uncultured Gemmatimonadaceae bacterium
GGTGCGGGTGGTGTGGGCCCAAATCAGCAGGTCGGCCTTGGTCCGCGCGGCGATCATCCCAATGCCAAGGAGAAAGCCGCAGGCCGCCATGCCCATGCCGCCCAGGATCAGGACGCGAGTACCACTATTCACGATGCAGCCTCCGAGAAGGTGTGATCTGCCTGCGGGTACCGCCCAGGTGCCTCGTTACCGGATCGGGTGCCGACCGGCATCGACGTCGATCGGCACCCCCCAGGGTCACGAGGCGAAGTACCCCTCCGACGCGCGATTGATTCCACCAAGCCCTGCCTGCTGACGCGGCGCGCCGTCAGGACTCACGCTGGTGGTGCTCGGCATGTCGGTCACGGGGGTGGGCCGAGCAGATCGTCTGGCCCGAATGCACGTGCGGTCCGGCACGTCCTCAAATCCGAACGTCTCTACCATCTCCACCACAAACATCACGGTACCGGTTGGACGCTTCGGATCAGCGCGCGAGAGAGAGCTCCGCCAACCGGATAACGCGTTCGTCTTGGGTCTCGTTTACAAGACGGCGGCTGTATCGGGAGCGGCGTCCCCGATCCCAAGAGGCTGCGACCGCATGACCGCGGCTCGTCCCTGCCGGACCGAGTTTTCAGTCTCACGGGCGTTGACACTCTGGACAGGGATCGTGGCCTGGTCCATTATGTGTATGCGAAGGCCTGCTGGGCGGCTTCCCCCGCCAGCCGCCCGGGAGAATGCTGCATGACCTCGGGAGGTGGGCATGCGTAGCGTAATACTCCTTGTCATCATCGGGACCGCCGCGTGCACGTTCCGTCTGACTGCACAGGACGTCAGCGGAAGCATGCAAGGCAAGATCCTCAACTCGTCAGGGCAACCGCAGCCCGGCGTGCTGGTCACCGTATCCGGGCAGCACTTGATGGGTACGCGGACCACGACGACTGACGGGAGTGGCGGATTTCAGTTGCTGGCGCTTCCGCCGGGGGAATACGCCGTGCGTATCCGAGCGATCGGCATGCGTCCGGTTACGGTCGAGCATGTGGTCGTGGAGCTCGGCCGCACGACGTTGGTTCAACCCGTGACCCTCGAGTCGCAGCCGGTGGAGCTTACTCCCATCAACATTGTCGCTCCCATGCAGTCGGTTGATCCTGTCCACACGGACGCCGGGGGTCGGCTCACGTCGGCGGAATACGACGCGTTGCCCGGAGAACGTGACTACAAGGCGATCATGACGATTCTCCCGAACGTCAACGAGAGTTCGCGCGGCGACCCGGCGAACGTCAATGGCGCTACCGGTCTGGAGAACATGTACTTCATCGATGGTGTGAATGTCACTTCGGGCCTTCGGGCGCAAACCGGCACGAGCCTGCCGTACAACTTCGTGCGGGCGGTCGAGGTCAAGACCGGTGGGTACGAAGCCCAGTACGGTAAAGCGCTAGGGGCGGTGGTGAACGCGGTCACCTATTCGGGCACCAACGACTTCGAAGTGAACGTTTTCGCGTTTGGGACGAGTAGCGCGTTCGAGGCGACGCCGAAGGTGCTGCCCACGTTGCGCGAAACCGGAGGGCGAAGCTATGACGTGGGGGTGCGGGTGAGTGGGCCGGTGGTGCGCGACCGACTGTGGTACTCCGCGGCCTACAATCCGCGGCTGGAACACGTCGACCGAGAGATCCAGGGCCTGGGCGTGTTCCCTGACAAGCAGACCGCACAGGTCTTCGCAGGGAAGCTCACGTGGCAGGCGACGCGCGCGACGCACGTTGAGTTCTCCGTCTTTGGCGATCCCACGGTGCACGACGCCGTGGTGCGTGTCCCGACCGTACCCGCTAGCTATGTGCCGCTCAACGCGGACCCCTTCTTAAGACGTTTCGAGACCGGCGGGGTGATAGGATCGGCCCGGTTCACCGCCGCGGTCGGTGACCACGTGCTCCTTGAAGGCTCGCTGAGCCGGTCCAGCGGGCGTGATAACGTCCTCCCGGCGACGGAGGTGGGACGTACGGAGCCGTTCTTGCAGGACAACGTGGATGCGACCGTGTCAGGTGGTACACCGCTGCAGCTGACGTCCGATATCCGACGCTCGAGCGCGACCGTGCATGCGACCGCAACGTTGGCTCGTCACACTGCGGTCATCGGTGTGGAGTACGAAGACGTCGGCGTGACGAACGAAAATTCGCATCCCGGCGGCTACTCGATCCTGCGGTTGGATTCGGCGACCTACCAGACGACGACTGAGGGTGCTCCCAGCAAGAATCACAACCGCATCCCGACGGCGTACGTCCAGGACACCTGGCAGCTGACGGACCGGCTCACGTTCAATGCGGGAGTCCGATGGTCATCGCAGACGCTCACCGGCACGAGCGGCAAGGTCGCACAGCGCTTCGCGGATGAGTGGCAGCCGCGGCTGGGACTGATCTGGCAGTTGGGTAGGCCAGGCACGCAGCGCGTCTTTGCCTCCTACGGTCGCTTCTATCAGCAGGAGCCGCTCAATCTGTCCGCGCTCTGGTTTGTGGACTACCCGTTTGTCATTTCGCACTACTCCGTGGATCCCAGGCAGCCTGGTGCCATGCCTACGTCGGTCGCCGATTACACGACATACGAAGCTGATTGGGACAAGAACATCCCCGACCTGCAAGTCGAAAACTCCTACGAGTTCACGCTTGGGTACGAGCGTACGATCGGCTCGTCCACGAAGCTCACCCTCAGAGGCGTCCGGCGTCAGCTGCACTCGAGCTTCCAGTGGGGCATCGACCCGAACAACCCGGCGTTTTGGGTGCTGGGCACGCCAGGCAAGGGGGACTTTGCCTTCCTCCCGAAGCCACTTCGCCAGTATACCGCGTTGGAATTGGAAGCGGTGGGCCAGTGGCACGGGGTGGCATATCGCGGTTCGTACGTACTCTCGCGCAGTTGGGGTAACTACCCCGGCCTCTATATGTCGGACTACGGCGCGGCGAATCCGGGCGGTGATTGGACGTTCTTTGCTCCGCATCAGGCAGTGAACAGCACGGGTCTACTACCCAATGACCATACGCATGTGTTGAAGCTGGCGGTACGATACCAAGCTCATTTCGGCCTCACCGCGGGTGCGGTCGTCAGCTGGGAGTCGGGGGTCCCACGGAACGAATTCGCTCCAGGACCACCTGGAACGCTGTACTACACCTGGGCCTTCGTGGTGCCACGTGGCTCCGTCGGCCGAACGCCGTCGGTTTGGGATCTGAACCTGCGGCTGGGATACGACATGCGATGGTGGCATGGCCCGCGATCCCGCATCTTTCTCGACGCGCTCCACGTCGGGAATCCCCAAAGGCCAGTCTGGCTGGAGGAGCAGCGCTACCTCCAGAACGACGGCACGACGTTCTCGGGAGACAACCCCAGTTATGGAGGGCCGCTCGCCTACCAGCCGCCGAGGATGGCGCGACTCGGGCTTGAGGTGGAGTTCTGACGCGAGACCTTGCGCAGTGACGCGACTCGGCGGCTACGGTCGCCGGCAATCGTCCGGAGCGTCGAGCCGGGAGGGTAATGCCGGAGTTACTGGATGACCTGAACGCCGCCCTGGAGGGGCGTTACACCCTCGAGCGGCTGCTCGGGGAGGGCGGGATGGCCACGGTGTATCTCGCCCACGACCCCCGGCACAACCGGAACGTGGCGGTCAAGGTGCTGCGGCCCGAGTTGGCGGCCGCGCTCGGCCCCGAGCGCTTCTTGCGCGAGATCGAGATCGCCGCTGGCCTCACCCACCCGCACATCGTTCCCGTGTTCGATTCCGGCCAGGCGGGCGAACACCTCTATTACGTGATGCCGTACGTGGAAGGTGAGTCGCTGCGTGACCGCCTGAAGCGGGAGCGGCAGCTGCCCATTGACGAGGCCCTCCAGCTGACGCGGGAAGTGGCGGACGCGCTCGGGGCGGCGCACAGCCGGGGTTTCGTGCACCGAGATATCAAGCCCGAGAACATTCTCCTTCAGGGTGGGCACGCGGTGGTGACGGACTTCGGGATCGCCCGGGCCGTGACGTCGGCGGGAGGAGGCCGGCTGACCGAGACGGGCATCGCGATTGGGACGCCGGCGTACATGAGTCCGGAGCAGGCGGTGGGCGACCGGGACGTCGATGGGCGGAGCGATGTGTACAGCTTGGCGTGTGTGACGTACGAGATGTTGATCGGGCACCCGCCCTTCTCGGGGGTGTCGGCGGTCGAGGTGCTGGCGCGCCACACGGCCGATCCGGTGCCGCCGTTGCGGACGGTGCGCGAGACCATTCCCGAGCCGATCGAGCGCGCGATCGCGCGGGCGTTGGCGAAGGTGCCGGCCGATCGGTATGCGACGTCGGGCGAGTTCGCGGCGGCGCTAAGTGGGGTTGCGGAGCCGGTACGCGCCGGGTCGCGGCGCGGTGCCCGCCGTCGATGGCTCATCGGTGGGTTGGGGGCTATTGCTGTCGTGGCGCTCGCGGCTGCCGCGGTGCTGCGTCTGGCGCGGCACGGTCCGGGAGTACCACAGATGCCGACGGTGGTGGTACTCCCGTTTCAGCCTCTCGAGGCATCCGGCGATCCCTGGTTTGCACAGGGCATCACCGAGGAAGTCAGCAGTCGTCTGACGCAGGTGTCGGGGCTGCGGGTGATCGCTCCTCGGAGCGCCGCGCAGTTCGCGGTCTCGGGGCGTTCGCTACGAGAGTTTGGGCACGAGGTGGGAGCGCAGTACGCGCTGGAAGCGAACATCGCATACGATCAGGGCGTGACAGGGCCACGGCGCGTGCGGGTGTCGCCGCAACTGATTCGTGTGTCCGATGGCCAGCTGATATGGGGCGACCGGTATACTGACACCTTGACTAGTGGGCAGATCTTTGACGTCCAGGCGGACATCGCGGAGCACGTCGCCCAGGCCCTGGACGTGGAGCTGCTGGCGGGCGAGCGCCGAGACGTACAGGTCAGGCCGACCGACAACCCAGACGCCTACGACGCGTATCTCCGGGGAAATCAGGACGCTCACGGCGGCTACATCAAGGACTACGTACCCAGCAGTCGGCGCGCGGCGATCGAGGAATACACGCGGGCGGTGACGCTCGACACGGGGTTCGCGGAAGCGCACGCGCGGCTCGCCTTCCAGCAATCCGTTGCAGCAACGGCGGACTCGGACCTCGTGCCGGCCCGGCAGCACGCCGAGCGCGCGCTGGCCCTGCGACCCGATCTCGCCTGGACCCACCTCGCCCTCGCAACTTGTGCGTTCTACGGTGGCGAATGGGATCGGTTTCGGTCCGAGGCGGCCCTTGCGGAAGAGCTCGGGC
>CAYWNR010000290.1:0-5228 GCA_964459705.1 uncultured Gemmatimonadaceae bacterium
GTTGGGCGTTTCGGAGAATCCGGTTCGCTCGAGCCGCGTGTACTTCACCTGGCAGGCAGGATCGGGTGGTGCTCGCCTGTCCGTCTTCACGTTCAACGGCCAGCTCGTGTACCGGACGGTCGTAGCGGCGGGCGATGGCCAAGCCGGTTGGGATCTCACGAATACGGGAGGCGCGGCGATCAGGAACGGCGCCTACGTGGTCATCCTCGAAGTCGGTGGGGCGGTGTTGCGTCGCCGGCTGTTCGTTGCGAGGTCGCCGTGACCGTACGCGCCATCGGCATCGATCTCGTGGCTGTCGGCCGCATTCAGAAGATGCTCGATCACGTTGGTGATCGTGCGCTCGAGCGGTTGCTCACCGATGACGAGCGAGCGTACTGCTCCTCGATGGCGGTCCCGGCCCGACACGTGGCTGCCCGGGTGGCCGCCAAGGAGGCGGTCTACAAGGCCCTGCAGGGAACGGATGACGCGCGGGGCATTGGGTGGCGCGAGATCGAGGTCGTGCGTGATCGGGACGGACGCCCCTCGGTCTGTCTTCATGGTCGCGCGGCCTCGCGGCTGCGCGCACTGGGAGCGGAGGGGGTGCTGTTGTCGCTCACCCATACAGACGACCTTGCGGCGGCGATTGCCGTCATCACCTAGCGATTTGACTCGATAGGCGGGTTCGGGCGCCACGCTCCGCGGTATCTCGGCCTGGCGGTTGCCAGGACTCCTCCAGGGTTGTCCAAATCCCGACAAATAAAGTTGCACATAGCAAAGCCGAGGTCTACAATTCTTGGTCACTCACATTTTGAGAATGAGTCTCAAGTTCTTTCGTCCCCCGCCACTTCCTGCCGCTTGCGTAGCCGTCGTCGCGGTTGTGGCGGTCGTGCGAGCGGCTGCCGCGCAGACGGAGACGGCCGAGTCGCGCGCACGACGCATCGCGGCGGTCGTCACGATGGCTGCCCGAGAGTACGGCCGTGGAGTTGCTGACGGTGCCGTAACCAACGCAACGGAGTGGGCGGAGTCCCGGCAGCTCGTCGCCGAAGCCCGCGTGCTCGCGGATGGCCTTCCCACCGACGCGCGAGCGGAGGTGGCGGCCTGGCTGGACTCCCTCGTGGTCCGAACGACCGGGCTGGAGTCACCTGATCGGGTTCGGTCAGCGGCGGTGAGTCTGCGCGCCGTTCTGACCGGGGCCCTCGAGATCGTGCTCGATCCGCTCCCCGCCGCGCCGCCGACGCTTTCGCGGGGTGCCGCCCTCTATGCCGCGCACTGCTCCGCCTGCCACGGGTCGTCCGGCGCGGGAGACGGTCCTGCGAGCAGCGGCATGGACCCGCCACCGGCCACCCTCACCGGCCGTTCACTCGCCGCCTCCCCGCTCGATGTCTTTCGCGCGGTCGCGGTGGGGATCCCCGGCACGGCCATGGCTGGCTATGCATCAACGCTTTCCTTGGAGGAGCGCTGGGCGGTCACGACCTATGTGACCGGGCTCAGGTACTCGGATGCTGAGCGACGGGCCGGCCGCGAGTGGATGACCACGGCCTGCCCGGACTGCCTGGTGATGGTGAGCGACTGGGCCGATCTCGTGGGCGTGTCGGACGACTCGCTTCGGGCGGCGCTCGCCACGGCGTCGCGCCGAGCGCCACCACCTCATGCGGTGGCCTTCGCGCGGACCGCCGGAGCCGCAGACGTCCTGGGGGCCGATCGGGCGCTCGCCATCCGGCGCGCGGTCCATCGAGCCGAGGCCCTGACGGACGCGGCGGTGTCCAAGGACGCCGTCGGTGACACCGCCGCGGCGCGCGGTGTGGCGCTCGACGCGTATCTCGCGTTCGAGACGGTCGAGCGGGATGTCGGAGCGCGCAGCGCCGGCTGCGTCGCGGAGATCGAGCGTGCGTTCACGGCGTTCCGGGCGGCGCTCGACCGGGGAACACCGTCCGGCGTCGACCGGGCGGCGGCCGCGCTCCACCGCGCGCTTGCTGGTGTAGCGGCGGTCCTCGAGTTCGATGGAGCGCCGTCGGTGATGTTCGGGCAGTCACTCGTGATCATCCTCCGCGAAGGGCTCGAGACGATCCTCATTCTCGCCGCCCTGTCGGCGTTCCTCGTCAAGGCGGGTGCCGCCGACCGACGGCGGGAGCTCTCGTTCGGCGTCGGGGGGGCGGTCGTGGCGAGCCTCGCCACCGCCGCGGTCGTCGCGGTGGTCTTGCGTGTCTCCCATGCCCAGCAAGAGGCGATCGAAGGGCTCACGATGCTTCTCGCGTCCGCGGTCCTGTTCGCGGTGACGTCGTGGATCGTGTCCAAAGTCCAGACGGAGCGGTGGCAGGCGTTCGTGCGTGTCCAAATGCAGGCGGCCCTCGGGAGCCGGCGGGGCTTGGCCATCATCGGGGTAGCGTTCCTGGCCGTCTACCGCGAAGGGGTGGAGACGGTGCTGTTCTATGCGGCGCTGCTGGGAACGGCGCATGGCACGGGCGGGATCGGTGCCGTCGTCGCCGGTCTCGCGGTCGGCTTGCTGTTCCTGGTTGG
Source organism: uncultured Gemmatimonadaceae bacterium (assembly GCA_964459705.1). Classification (GTDB taxonomy): domain Bacteria; phylum Gemmatimonadota; class Gemmatimonadetes; order Gemmatimonadales; family GWC2-71-9; genus JAOTWJ01. Next base: position 2,497 of record CAYWNR010000290.1, read on the forward strand.
TCTGTACCTGGGAATGGAGCGCTGGGGCGTGCGGATTCCGCTGCGGCCCTTCTTTGCGGTCACCGGCGTCCTGCTCACGGTCATGTCGGTCAGCTTTGCCGGGCAAGGGGTGGCCGAGCTGCAGGGGGTCGGATGGGTGCCGGCAACGCCCGTTCACCTTCCCGCGCTGCCGGCCCTCGGTGTATTCCCCACGCTGCAGACGCTTGGAATCCAGGCGTTCGTGGGCCTTGGTTTCCTTGCGGCGGTGACGTGGATCCTCTGGGCCGGGCGCCGGGGTGCTGGGCCGGCGCTAGGAACGGTGGGCGCAAAGGGGGACTGAGCGATGGGCAACGGCGGTCAGTCGCCCGCCGTCCGTCCGCTCAATCGCGGTAGTCGATTCGACAGCCGCAGCCTTCCCACATGCGCTCGTAGTGCGCGAGCCGTCTCGTGACGAACTGCGCGGCGGCCGCGGCGGTCCCGAGCCTGCGACCCGGTGTCCCGGTTCGGGCGACTCGACTGCGGCGAGCGTGTCACCGATACGCACGATCACGAGATCGCCGGCGAGACCGGTCGGGTGACGCTCAACTTCCTCGAAAATGGCGGCCTGTGCCTCCCACGCGTCGACGGGGACGATGACGACGGACTCGATCTCCAGGAGGCGCAGGAGCGCGTCGCTTGCGCGTATGGCAGTCACGACTTCGGTGGCACGGAGGCTGTGGGCGGCGCTAGGCCTCCAACCGGGCGCACCGTGAACCCGTCCGGCGCGCGCAGTCGCACGACGACGTAGACCCCAATCAGCAGCAGCAACACGCTCGTTCCCTGGGCGAGCGTGAAGGGCCCGAGCATGCGATCGTCCTTGGCCCGGAGGAACTCGACCAGGAAGCGCTCGATGCCCACGCCAATCAGGTAGACGCCGAAGAGCCATCCGACGGCGTGACGGTGGCGGCGCAGACGCCACAAGAGCCAGAAGAAGAACACCAGCGCGGCCACCTCGTAGAGCTGCGTTGGATGCACGGCGAGGACGGTGGCCGGCGCGGTTCCGTCGGGGACGTGCACGCCCCATCGCGCGAGCGCCCCCGCCGTGGTCGGAGGCTGGCCTTGGGGGAACCGCATGCCCCACGGGAGGGTCGTCGGCATGCCGTAGTCATCTTGGACCAGAAAGCAGCCAATCCGTCCGATGCCGTGGCCCAGGGCAAGGGCCGGTGCCGTGAGCTCGAAGGTGAAGCGGATCGGAACGCGCTTCCACCAGCTCGTCCCCATCACCGCGAGCACGCCGCCGATGAAGCCTCCATACCAAACGAGGCCTCCCCGCGAGAAGATCGGCCCCCCATTGAGCGCGATGTACCAGAGGCGGGCGCCGAGGATCCCACCGACCACGCCGGCAACGACGATATCGGCCGCGAACTCGCCGTTGAGCCCGCGCCGCTCCAATTCGAGCTGCATGACCCAACCAGTCACCAGGAACGCCACCATCATGAGGATGCCGAAGCCGGTGATGTGCAGGCCGAAGACCGTGAAGGTGAGCGGATAGACCGTCATGGCGTTGGGGTTGGGGCCGGACCGCGTTCCAGTCCCGGGAGGGGAAGGGAAGGGTTGGCGTCGAGATGGTGAGTACTGGCCTCGCCCCGGCGGAGTCGAAACCATCCAGCCCGGGCGATCATCGCGGCGTTGTCGACGTTGAAGCGAGGCCGGGCGACGACCACGCGCGCGAGCCCGCGTACCCGGTCACTCATCCGACGGGCGAGGGCGCGGGAGCAGGCGACGCCGCCACCCAGCACCACGACGGGATGCTCCGTGTGCTCGACTGCGCGCGCCGTCTTCTCGACGAGCACGTCGATGACGGCATCCTGAAAGCTGCGGGCCAGGTCGGTACGGTCGGCCGCGAGGTCGGTCGACGCCCGCGTTGCGTAGAGGACCGCGGTCTTGAGACCGCTGAAGGAGAAATCGAACCCGTCGTGCAGCATGGGCCGGGGAAACCGGAATCGGTCCGTTCCCTCGGCGGCGAGGCGCTCGATGGCCGGTCCGCCGGGGTACGCCAGTCCGAGCAGGGTCGCCACCTTGTCGAACGCTTCGCCGGCGGCGTCATCCCGTGTTTGCCCCAGGAGTCGGTACTCGCCCCAGGCGCGGACGTCGAGCAACAGCGTGTGGCCACCGGACACGAGCAACGCGACGAACGGCGGCTCGAGATCCGGGTCGTCCAAGGTCGGCGCAAACAGATGTCCCTCGAGGTGGTGGACCCCGACGACCGGCTTGCCGAGCGCGGCGGCCAGCGTTTTCGCGTAGGTGATCCCGACGAGCAGCGCCCCCGCGAGTCCGGGTCCCTGGGTGACCGCGACGGCGTCGACCGAGCTGAGCGGGAGGCCGGCCTCGGCGAGCGCCCGCTGGACGACGGGATCGAGCGCGCGCAAATGCGCGCGGCTCGCGAGCTCCGGCACGACCCCGCCGAACACCGCGTGGATGTCCTGCGAGAGCACCACCAGGCTCGCGAGCTCGGGGCGGTCGCGCTCTCCGACGAGCACGGCCGCGGACGTCTCGTCACACGACGTCTCGATGCCGAGGAGGACCTCAGCCACGCGTGCGCCGGGTGAGCGTGACGGAGTCGGGCGTGGCGACGCCCGTGACGCCGTCGGGTGCGATCACTTCGAGGATCACGCGTTCCGTGCTATCACCGCTGACCGAGCTCGCGTACACCGCGAGGGAATCGCGCGTGAGGGAGGCGAGCCGGCGGCTCGCGCCACGAATCGTGACGAGGA
>CAYWNR010000291.1:0-5228 GCA_964459705.1 uncultured Gemmatimonadaceae bacterium
TTCGCCGAGAGCTTCGTGTGTCCCGTGGTCCTTGTGGGTCCCGACCATCCCCGTCAATTTCATCTTAACGGGCCGGCGACGCTCGTCAGGGGGAACCTGGGACTTCCAGAAGGGAGCTGGGAGAGGATCGGGTTGGTGGCGCGGTGAAGCGCCTCGCGGATTCCCCCCCCGCCGCGAGGGGGAGGCATGGAGCGAAATGCGTGATGTTAGCGAGCTGATCTTCCAGAGCATCAGCGACGGCGTATTCACGGTCGATGAGAATAGGATCATTACGGCCTTCAACAAGGCCGCGGAGCAGATCACGGGATTCGGGGCGCGGGAAGCGGTGGGGAAACACTGCTTCGATATCTTCCGCACCGAGCTATGCCACACGCGCTGTCCCCTGAAGGACACGCTCCAGCATCATGACATGGTGGAGGACGCCCGCGTTTCCATCCTGACCAAGGAAGGATGTGAGCTCCCCATCAGCGTCTCGACCGAGGTGCTGAAAGACGGGGAGGGACGGGTCGTGGGGGCGGTGGAATTCTTCCGAGACCTCTCCCACATCGAAGACTTGCATCGGTGTCTGGCTGAGAAGAAGACGCTGGAGGACATCGTCAGCGTCAACCACGAGATGCAGGAGCTGGTTCGGCTGCTGCCGGACGTTGCCAAGTCCGAGTGCAACGTGCTGATCGAGGGTCCCAGCGGTTCGGGAAAGGAGCTGGTCGCTCAGGTCATCCACAACCTGAGTCCCCGAAAGTACGGCCCCTACATCAAGATCAACTGCGCGGCCCTGCCGGCCACCCTTCTGGAGTCGGAGCTGTTCGGGTACGAGAAGGGAGCCTTCACGGACGCCAAGCGCGACAAGCCCGGCAAGTTCTGTCTCGCCAACGGCGGGACGCTCCTGCTGGACGAGATCAGCGAAATGGAACCGCCGCTCCAGGTGAAGCTTCTCAGGGTCCTGAACAATGGCGAGTACCAACCCCTGGGTTCCACGAAGACCATGCATGCCGACGCGCGGATACTGGCCTCCACGAATGCCGACCTCGAGGCGTGTATTGCGGCGGGCACGTTCCGGGGGGATCTCTACTTCCGGATCAACGTCGTTGGTCTGCGGATCCCGCCATTGCGGGACCGGCCGGGGGACATTCCCATTCTCGTGGACCACTTCGTGAAGCAGTTCCGACGGAAGACCAGGAAACCCATTCGGCGAGTGGCCCCTGAGACGCTGGCGATCCTGCGACGCTACTCCTTCCCCGGCAACGTGCGGGAGTTGGAGAACGCCGTCGAGCACGCGTTCGTGATGTGCCACGGTGAGGAGATCCTGCCGCAGCACCTGCCCGCGGCCGTCAGCCGGGAGGGCGCTGCCGTGAACGGTGTCACGCCCAAGAAGCAGAGCGAACGGGAGGTCATCCTCGAAGCCCTCAGCCGGAACAACGGGAACCGGAGCCAGGCGGCGCGCGAGCTGGGCATCCATCGTACCACTCTCTGGCGGAAGGCGAGGATGTACGGGTTCGGCGAGTGAAGAACTCGCGACGGGGAATCGACGCCGTGTCATCCGCCGCGACGATGGTGGACCCCGGTGCCTGCCACATCCGGACCATCCTAAGGCGCGAGAACCGCCACTGCGAGATCGAGCCACGGAGCAACCGCAACGTGGCGTACGGACAGCCTACGCAACGAGTCGCTCGACGGCAGTGGTCTCCAGCATGCCGAACAGGAGGATGACGATTGAAGACGACCGTGTTGGTGACTGGGGCGAACGGAGAAATCGGTCACGGACTCATCAGTCACCTGGCGGATATGGACCATGTCGAGATCGTGGCGCTGGACCTGCATCCACTGGACGCACCTATTGCCAGGAAGTGCATCCGCACGGTTGTCGGCGACATTCTGAATGCCGGGGTGCTGGAGACGCTCTCGACGGCGCACAATTTCGGAACCGTCTATCACTTGGCCGCCCTGCTCTCCACGCGGGCCGAGCGGCAGCCGGTGTTGGCCCACCGGGTGAATGTCGACGGGACCGTCAATGTGCTCGAGATCGCGCTCACCCAGGCGCGCCTCCAGGGGCGCGAGATCAAGTTCGTGTATCCGAGCTCGATCGCCGTGTACGGACTGCCGAGCCTCGAGGTCAAGAGCCAGGTTGGGGCGATCGGCGAATCGGAGTGGTGTGCCCCACGGACGATGTATGGGATCAACAAGCTGTACTGCGAACAGTTGGGAAATTACTACGCGAGGTTCTACCGCCAACTCGACGCCGAGCCGCGGGCGGAGCGCGTCGACTTCCGGTGTCTTCGGTTTCCGGGATTGATCAGTGCGGCCACGTTGCCGTCGGGTGGCACGAGCGACTACGCATCGGAGATGATCCACGCCGCGGCACGAGGAGAACCGTACGCGTGCTTCGTTCGTGAAGATACGCGCATTCCGTTCATGGCCATGCCCGACGCGGTGCGAGCGCTGCTCACCCTCGAGGCGGCTCCGAGCAACGCACTCTCACGCCAGGTCTACAACGTCGGCGGTTTCAATCCGTCCGCTCGCGAGTTGTACGACCTCGTGCGCCGGGATTTCCCGACGGCTCAAGTGTCGTTCCATCCGGATCTGAAGAGGCAGGCGATCGTCGACAGCTGGCCAGAGGATGTCGATACCACCGCCGCGGTTCGTGATTGGGGTTGGGAGCCGCAGTATCCGCTGGAGGGGGCGTTCGGGGACTATCTGCTTCCGGCAATGCGTCAGCGCTATGGCGTTGCGTGATGCACTGCACCGGCACCAGGGCCGCACCGGCCGCAGACGATGGCGGCCCGCAAGCGCGCTAGATACCTCACCGCGTCTTCTTGGCGGCTTCCTGCTTGTCGAGGTAGGCGACGTGATGGGCAGAACCCTCCCGCACAAGCGCCTTCCCACACTGCGGGCAGCGCTCATCGAGGCACCGTACGCCGGGCTGATGAGGCCTCCTGGTACCGCAGTGCAGGCAAAGGCAGTCTCCACCGGGACCTGCGGATTGTCGCTGATGCATGTGGCTTCTCCGTGCCACGGTCGCGGGCCGTCTTGGGATCCGTGAGGTTGTGGGAACACGCCGCTTCTCAGCGCTCCTGACTTGGGATCACTTCCACGAAGCGCGCGAACTCCGCCGGGCAACGCATGACGCTTCCTCCGGTCGCCACCTGCAGCACGTTCGACGGACGGCCCTCCAAGAGGGTGATGCCATCCCCCTCATGCAGCCCCCGCGCGGCGCAGTAGGCTCGCAGGCTGTCGAACAGAATTTCATGGACCGTTACTGTCTCGCCCCGCGCGATGTCCGCAAGGCTGGTGTGCTTCCGCATGGTCGATTGGTCTCCTTCTTCCTCGGACGGGCCTCCGCCCGCCGGCACCCCGATTCGCCCCAGTCCACATTCAGGCGTTCACCGTCCCCCCATGGGAAACGCCATGTCCTCGCAACGCCAGCACCCCTGTGCTTCGAAGTCGGCGTGCGGATCGATGTCCTTGTCACACAACCAGCCGTTGCCATCGGCGTCCTTGAAGTACTTCAGCGGACGTGCGGGCTTGTGCGTCTCGGTCGTCACCAGTTCTCGGGTATCGGTGGACACGGTGAACTCCTTGCGATTGGTGATCTCTGGAAGCTTCTCCGGCCAACGAACAGTGACATACTCTAGAGTATGTTACTACCGTAGTTAGCCGGTGTCAAGGCGATTGTCAAGCTCGCTGGTGTGTAGTTGACTCCTTGTAATATATATAGTTATGATATATACCAGCTCATTACCACAACATACGTATTAGTAGGTATCTAATGACAACTGCGCGTGCGGAGCAAACGAAGCCCGAGGGAACCAAAGCACCGCCAGCCCTGCTCGAGGCGGCCTTTCGCGTCTTCGCGGCCCGGGGCTACCGCGCGGTGCGCCTGGAAGAGGTTGCCGAGGCCGCCGGGGTGACCAAGGGGGCGATCTACTACTACTTCGACAGCAAGGAAGATCTCTTCCGCCGCGCACTCACCCACCGGCATCATGCCATCTTTGACGAAATCGCGCAGGCGTTGCGAGCGGAGCACGGGCCGACATCAGCCAAGATCCGGTTCGTGCTGCGGAAGGTGTGGCAGCGGTGGGTGGAACCGGGTTGGGGCCAGGCCTTCCGCTTGCTCATCGGGGAGGCGAGCGTCGAGTTCCCCGCCATCTTCCGCATGTGGGCGGAGGAAGGACCGATTCGCGGCTGGCAGCTGGTCCGGTCCTTGATCGAGGAGGGAATCGCCACGGGCGAGTTCCGTCGGGATGTGGATGCGGAGGTAGCGGCGCGGCTCGTGCTCTCCGGGCTCATGCTCCAGGCCGCCCTGCACGTCCATCTGGGCCTCGACGCGCTGGCACCCTGCGATCACGACCGGATCTTCGACTCGTCGGTCGAGCTGTTCATGCACAGCCTGGCGGTGACGCACCAACGGGCGACTCCGTGAGCCGCCGAGCCGGGACGGATGCGTACAGCATGCTTGACAAGATGTAAAGCGTGCTGTACGTTGACCCCATGGGACTCACGGGTCACGTACGCAACCACCTTCGCAGGTATCGCCTGGCGGCGGACGGCATGACCCAGGCCGACTTGGCCGACCGGGTAGGGGTTACCCGCCAGACCATCCACTCCATTGAGACAGGCAAGTACAACCCCAGCATCGAGCTGGCCCTCCGGTTGGCCCTCGCGCTGCGGTTGGCGGTGGAGGATCTCTTCCAGTTGGATGACCAGGAGAAGCCCTCATGAGTGGATCGGGCGCCCGGGCGGAAGGCCGCAGAGGCATTGCCACCGTCACCCTGGTGGCGGCGCTGTTCGTGGTGGTCGGGGCGGTGTTGGCGGCTACGGTCGACATGGTCTTCCTGATGGTCTTTGGTGCCGGTGTGTTCGGACCCGGAGCGCTCCGAGAGCTGGGAATCCTGAAGGACCAGGACGAATTCCAGCGGCAAGCGTCCCGGGCGGCGGGCTACCGAGCCTACCTGGCGGCGGGCTTGTTCCTGAGCGTGTGGCTCGCGTTGGCGCAGCGGGGAAAGACGAGCCTGGATTCCGACCTCGCCCTGGCGATGGTTGGGGTCCTGATCCTGCTCGTGGTCGTGTGGCTGCTGAGCACCCTGCTCACCTACTGGGGGGCCCAACGCGCGGCCTCCCGCACGCTCCTGGTGTTCGGGTCGTTCTGGCTGGTCTTCATTGGCGCCTCGCACGCGACGGAGCCCCTCGCGCTTCTCGTGGACGCACCCTTCGCGCTGGCCTTCTTCGTGTTG
>CAYWNR010000292.1:0-5220 GCA_964459705.1 uncultured Gemmatimonadaceae bacterium
GCGACACCGCGGTCTTCGTGTTCGCCCTGGGGATCGACGTGCTCGACGAGCGCGATTCGACGCCCCGGCGCTTCGATTTGTTCGTGGACGGCGACTCGGCGCTGACCATGACCAGTCCCGTCTCCGCCTCCGTGGGATCGATGAGGTGGCAAGGAACGGGCGGTATCCGCCTCGAGTTCCGGGCGACGCTGGTCGACAAGTACGGCGACCTCATGGGATACGCGTTCCTGCACGTCCCGCGCGCGCGCGTCACCCCCGGGAAGCCACTCACCCTCGAGGTCGCCGGCGAGAGCGCGGGCAAACGCACCTGGTTCATGGTCTTCAAGGAACCGCTGAGCGAGGAGGTGATCCTCCGCGATGCGCCGGCCCTGCTCCGCGGCGAGCGCGGCAACCGTCAGATCATCCGGGTGGACCTGGTCTCCCTCACCGATCGCGCGGCGTTCCGCCTGACCGGGCCGATCGGCGCGATCGATACCGTGGCCTCCCTCGGGCACACGCGGTTCGAGCTGCCCGTCCCGGCGGTGGAGCGGGACACCACCGTGCGGGTGGCGTTCACGCTCGGCGGACGCACCGTCGAGTCGGCCGTTACGGTCGCGCGCGTCCGGCCGCTGGTGCTGCACTTGATTCACCACACCCATCTCGATATCGGCTACACCGAATACCAGGACTCCGTCCAGCGAATTCAGTGGGATCATCTCGAGCGCGCCTTGGAGTACGCCCGTGCGAGTGCCGACGCGCCGGACGGCGAGCGGTTCGTGTGGAATCCGGAGGCACTGTGGGCGGTGGACTCCTACATCGACCAGCACGCGGACACCGCGGCCTTGCTGGACGGCGTGCGTCGGGGGTGGATCGTGCTCGACGCGATGTTCGCGAACCTGCTCACCGGGCTCGCCTCCACCGAGGGCCTCGACCACGCGCTCGACGCGAAGACGCGGATCGAGCGCCTGACCGGCGTGCCGATCACGTCCGCGATGCAATCGGACATCCCCGGCTTCACGTGGGGACTCGTGTCCGTTCTCGCGCGGCATGGCGTGCGGTATCTCTCGCTTGGGCCGAACCGCGGGGACCATATCGGCAACTTCACCGCGGCGTTGGGCGACAAGCCCTTCTGGTGGGTGTCCCGGGACGGAAAGGACAGCGTACTCACGTGGGTGCACGGCGCCGGCTACTCGCTGTTTCACACTGGACTCGGCTACACGGTGATGCGGAAGCCGCTCGACGACGAGACGGTGTTCGGCTACCTCGACCGCCTGACCGAGAGCGGCTACCCCTACGACCTCGCCGTGCTGCGCTACAACATCGGATCCGACAACGGGCCGCCGGATTCGACCCTCGCCGAGTCGGTGCGGGCCTGGAACCGCCGCTACGCGTCGCCCCGGCTCGTGATCTCGAGCGTGAAGCGCGCGTTCGGGGAGTTCGAGGCGCGCTACGGCGCCGGGCTTCCGGCCATGGCCGGCGATCTCACGGGCTACTGGGAAGACGGCGCGCAGTCGACGGCGGAAGAGACGGCGGCGCTGCGGCGCACGGCGGACGAGCTGAGCCAGACCGAGCGCCTGGCGGACCTGCTCCACGTGACACTGCCGGCGGACGACGTGTATCGCGCCTGGCGGTACGTGCTGCTGTACTACGAGCACACCTGGGGCGCCTGGAACAGCGTCAGCGACCCCGAAACCGAATTCGTCCAGCGGCAATGGGAGCGGAAGAAGTCGTTCGCCGATTCCGCGGGCCTCGCGGCGCGCGCGTTGCGGGCGCGCGTCGCGGCGGCAGGGAAGGCGCGATTCGGGGGCGCGAACGACGTGGAGGTGTGGAACACCGGAGAGGCGCCGCGGTCGGACGTGGTCGTGCTCGATGCGGCAAGCGCGGTGACCGACGCGCGTGGGAAACCGGTGCCGGGCCAGCGGCTCCGCGACGGGAAGTTCGCGTTCCTCGCGGTGAACGTCCCTGCCCGCGGCAGCCGCCGCTATCGGCTCTCGGCGACGGGCGGGGATGAGAGGGCGGCAGCTCCTCCGGCCGCCGGCCCTTCGGCAACTCCGATGAGCATCGAAACCTCCCGGTTTCGCGTGACGGTCGACCCGACGCGCGGCGTGATCGCGTCGCTGTTCGACAAGGCGACGGGGCGGGAGCTCGCGCGTGGCGGGGCGGACGGCGGTCTCGACCGGTACGTCTACGTGCCCGGGCGCGACCCCCAGGCCGCGGTGTTCGCGGGACGCGGCACCGTGGGGATCGGCGAGAACGGCCCGCTCGTGCAATCGCTCGTGTGGAGCGCTAACGCGCCCGGCACCGACGGGATTGAGAGCGAGGTCACCCTGGTCGAGGGCCTCGATCGCGTCGAGATCGTGAACCGCATCCAGAAGCGGTTGGTGTACGAGCCGGAGGCGGTGCTGTATCGCTTCGCGTTTTCCGCGGACGGTCCAGCGGTGCGGATCAGCGTGCCGGGCGGATGGTACCGGCCGGAAGTCGAGCAGCTCCCGGGCGCGAGCCGTAACTACTTCAGTGACCGCAAGTGGATCGAGGTGCGCGACTCCGCCGGCGCGCCGGTGACGCTCGTGACCCTCGACGTCCCGATGCTCCAGCTCGGCACGATCGCCACGGACGCCATCGTGACGGGATGGAAGACCCACACGGCGCCGTCGGCCACCGTGTTCTCCTACGCGATGAACAACTACTGGGGAACGAACTACCGCGCCGCCCAAGAGGGCCGAGTGGAGCTCCGCTACGCCATCGTCCCCGCCGCCGGGGAGGATGCCGAGGCTCCGCGGCTCGTGGGGATTCGCGGGGTGGGGAAGGACTAGCTGCGCAACGATCCAGCGGCGCCTGATGGCCCCGGGTCCTATATTGCAGCCATGGTTGTCGAGACCCCACGGCTTCGGCGGTTCGAAGCCGAGTACCAGCGGACCGCGTATAGGGACCTGTCCATGCCGGAGGCGCTGGCGCTCTACCAGCGCTTGCTCGACGAGGCTCGCGTCCTCGATCCCACCTTCGGCCGGGATTGGCTGGCGGACCTCGCGCCTGATCTGGCCATCGCCCGCGCCATCAATGGTCTCGCCCCCGCCTGATGCGCTGACTCGGCTCCTTGCCGATCTGACTCACGGCCTCGAATCCCGCCACATTCCCTTCATGCTGATCGGCGGTCAGGCCGTCCTGCTGCACGGTCGCCCGCGGCTGACCGACGACGTGGATGCCACGCTTGGCGTCGGCCCGGATCAGCTCGCCGTGGTGCTGGAGGCGTGCGCCGCCATCGGCCTCGCGCCGCTCCCGGCGGACGTGCCAGCCTTTGTCGCCGAAACGTTCGTGCTCCCGACCCGGCATGCCCCATCGGCCATGCGGGTCGATCTCATCTTCTCCACCCTGGCGTACGAAGCGGGGGCCATCCGGCGCGCGGTCCGCGTGCGAATCGGTGGTGCGGACGTGCCGTTCGCCACGCCGGAGGATCTCCTGGTGCACAAGGTGTTCGCGGGACGGCCCCGCGATCTGGAGGATGCGCTCGGCGTGCTCCGCCGCCAAGGCGATGCCATCGATTGGGAGTATGTCACCCGGTGGGTGGACACGTTCGCGGAGGTGCCGGGCCGTGAGCATCTTCCGGCGGTGCTGCGACAGATCCGCGAGGAGGCTGCCGGGACGTAATCGCGGAGTGGGCCCCACCCCCGGGTGACCGATCCGTCCAGGCGCGCACCGGAACGACCCTTGGCTGAGTGCGACGCGAGACCGTAGCTTACTCTCGCTGCAACTCCTTTCAATCGCGTCCGAGGTCCCTTTCATGCGACGTCCCACGGTCCTGCTCAGCGTCTTGATTGTCTCGATCGCCCTCGGCGCCGCGCGCGCAAACGCGCAGACGGCGGCGTCCAACGCCCCCGCGCGGCCCGGACGCAATCCGTCCCAAGCGGTCGACGACGCCTACACCAAGAAGATCCACGAGTATACGACCGAGCCGTTCTTCCTCTCGCCGCTCGTGGACTACCTGCCCGCGTCGAAGACGGTCCCGACACCGGTCGCGGTGTTGGGTGACATTGCCGGCGCGCCGAACATCCTGCCGTACTCCGCCGACGTGTACCGGTACATGCGGATGCTGGAGCAGGCGAGCCCGCGCGTGAAGGTGTTCTCCATCGGCCGGACGGAAGAGAATCGGGAGATGATCGCCGTCGCGGTGGCGTCCGAGGCGTTGATCGCGCACCTGGACGAGAATCGCGCCAAGCTCGCGAAGCTGGCCGACCCGCGCTCGATCAAGATGAACGACGACGAGGCGCTGCGTCTCGAGACGGATGCCGCCCCCGTCTACTACATCACCGGCACCATCCATTCGCCGGAAACGGGCGCGCCCACCGCGCTCATGGAGCTGGCGTATCGGCTGGCGGTGGATGAGAGCCCGTACATTCAGAACATCCGCGACCATCTCATCACGCTGATCACCCCCATCGTCGAGGTGGACGGCCGCGACCGGCAGGTGGACCTGTTCCGCTGGCACCTGGCGCACCCGGACGACACGTGGCCCAACCTCGTCTACTGGGGCCACTACGTGGCGCACGACAACAACCGCGACGCGATGGGGCTGACACTCAAGCTGTCGCAGAACGTGCTGAACACGTACGTGGACCAGAAGGCGCAGGTCCTCCACGACCTGCACGAGTCCGTCCCCTACCTGTACGACAACACCATCGGCGACGGACCGTACAACGCGTGGCTCGACCCGCTGCTCACCAACGAGTGGCAGATGATCGGCTGGAACAACGTGCAGGAGATGACGCGATTCGGGATGCCGGGCGTGTTCGCGTTCGGGAACTTCGACACGTGGTCGCCCGGCTACTTGATGTTCATGGCCGCGACGCACAACGGCGTGAGCCGGCTGTACGAGACGTTCGGGAACGGTGGTGCCGAAACGCTCGAGCGTACCGTGTCGCCGGGTCAGACGTCGCGCACGTGGTATCGCCAGAACCCACCGCTCCCCCGGGTCAAGTGGTCGGCGCGGAACAACAACAACTACGAGCAGACCGGTCTGCTCGTCTCATTGAGCTACATCGCGAACAATCGCGTGAAGACGCTCGAGAACTTCTACGAGCGGGGTAAGCGATCCATTCGCAAGCCGTGGCAGGAGGGGCCGGCCGGCTACGTCCTCCCCGTCGACACGCGGCGGCCCGGCGCGCAGGCGCAGCTGCTGCGCCTGCTCCAGCTGCAGCACGTCGAGATCTCGCGGGCCGACAGGGAGTTCACGGTGACGCTCCCGGT
>CAYWNR010000293.1:0-1612 GCA_964459705.1 uncultured Gemmatimonadaceae bacterium
GTGCGCATGGGGTCCGAGAGATAACTGCCCGCGGTCACCTGGGCGGCGATCGCCGACGTCAGCCACACGCGGGCTGCGACGTCGCCAAACGCTCCCGTCTGCGCGCGCTCGGCCCAGAGGCGTGCGCCGACGAGGGCGTCGACCTCGATCACCGACCACGTCCCCCGGACGGTCGCCGACAGATCGGCGAGCGTCGTATCCGACACGCGACCATAGGCAGCGGTGACGGTGAGCGCCATTCCGGCGACCAGCATCCAGCCGCCCGCGGCCAGCTCGGACGCGCGCGTGTCGCTGAACGCGGCGTAGGAGCCACCCAGGCCCCCGCCGAACCAGATGCCGCGGGCGCCGTGCGTGACGTGCAACCGAGCACGCGCCAACCCGTAGCCGGAGACGGGGCCGCCAGCGTACGAGCTGAGGCCACCATAGCCGGAGATCTCCCCACGCAGGGGACCGGATGGGGGGGTCAGAAACGCCACGGCTCCCGCGGCCTGGGTCAGGCTCCGCCCGCTCTCGTAGAGCAGGTAGTTGCCCCGCGCGGCGGCGGAAACGAAGTGGCCGTCGTAGCGGACGGCCGGGGTGAAGGAGACGGCGGCGGAGCCGAGGAATCCCTCGTACTTCACGGCGCCGAGCGCGATGTCAGCGGTCGCGGAGACCTGCGCGTTGAGCGGAACGCCCCAGGCGAGCGACCACGTGAAGGTCACGGCGTGGATGATCCCTCCCGCCCGCCGCCCTCCCACGCGTCCGCGTGCTCAGGGTTTCCGGGGTCGGTTGGCAGCCCCCGCCGCGCGTCCCGGGCCCGCGTCGAACAAGTTGGCGGCCGACTGCATCTGAAACTCCAGGGCCGCGACCGGCGTGGCACCCAACGCCACGTCCCGTTCGATGTTGCGCCGAAAGGCGAGATACTCGCTATCCTTGGCGCGCTCCGCCAGCGCCAGCACAGCCGCGGTTGCAGTGTCGGGCGGCACGCCAAGGGCCACCAAGTCGGTGAGCACGGCGGCCGCAACCGTGACCGGCTGATCGGACCGAATCTCGCGGAGCCGGGCGAGGTCGTCGGCGCGGGCGCCGGCCCTGAGCGCACTGGCGCCGGCCGCGATCTCGGCGTCCGAGACACCCGCGCCGAATGCGTCGCGCGAGGCCGCGAGATCCGCTGCCAGCCGACGCACGGCGGCGACGATGCGCTCACCGGGGGCGTGCTTCGTGGCGCCCTCGAGGGCGCGGTCTACCAGCGGCTCCGTTGGGAGCCCGGCGGTCCGCGCGGAGTCGAGCAGCGCCTCGACGTCGCGCCGCGTTTGATCGGGCAGCCGGCCGGCGAGCCGCGGCTCCTGCGCGGCCGCGCGGCCCGGCGTCAGCGCGACGAGTACGAACAGGATCGCGGGTAGCGTGCGATGCATCACGATCCTCCGATGGTCACCACCGAATTGGGGCGACCGAAGTCATCATCCAACGCGGGCGGCGCGTCGGGATCCACCAGCCAGGTCGTTCCGTCCGCGACGAAGGCGTAGCGGTAGCGGCCGGGTTTCATGGGGACGCTCGCCGCCCAGAGATCGCTCGTGGCGATCCGTTGCATGGGCGTCGCGTCTTCCGTCCAGTCGTTGAAGTCGCCCACGAGCGA
>CAYWNR010000293.1:1712-5217 GCA_964459705.1 uncultured Gemmatimonadaceae bacterium
TCTTCCCGGGCGCGCGAGACGCGCATCTTGAGGGCCGGCACGCTTGCCCCGGTCATGTCCGCCATCTCCTCGTAGCTCAAGTCTTCCACGTACCTCAAGAGAAACGCCTCGCGCAGGGTTGGGCTGACCCGTGCCAACGCCCATTCGAGCGTTTGGCGCAGCGCTTGGTTCTCGGCGTGGTCGCCGGGGGCCGCAGCCCGGGCAAGCACCACGTCGTCCGCGATCTGCACGCGGTTCCGCCGCGCGCGCTTGGCGCCGAGCGTACGGCAGCGGTTCACCAGGATCCCGTACACCCACGGTCCGAAGCGCTCGGGGTCGTTGCACCGGCCCAGCGACCGGTACGCCCGGATGAACGTCTCCTGGAGCACGTCTTCGGCGTCGGCCGGATTGCCGAGCATTCGCATCGCGTAGCGCCCCAGCCGATCGCGGTAGCGCGCGACCAAACCGCCAAACGCGTCCGGCTCGCCGTCGAGCACGCGGCGCACCAAATCACCGTCCGGGGGGCCGTTCACACTACCATACCCAGTGACCGGGCGACAGGTCACGTCGGGAGGTCGGTGGAGCAGGCATGTGACGCATATGGGGGCGATCGGGTATCCGGCCGTGGATGGAGTGTGCATGCCGCACGCGAGGCGAGCGTCAAGACTACGTGGCCCGTGCGGTACCGTCTATCCGATGTGACCCCGCATCGCTGGCAGACGTTCCCACTGTCTGGAGGTTCCCATGCGACGGACCTACGTCCCGCTGCTCCTGCTCTCGTCGCTCGCGCTGGTGCCATTGCCGGCCGCCGCCCAGCTGATCGAGTTGCGGACCGTTCCCGTGGCCTCGGGCGATCAGTTCCTGATCTTCCCGTCGGAGCATTTGGGGATGGGCGGCGTGCATATCGCGCTCGCCGACGCGTGGCTCGATCCGTTCGTCAATCCGGCGCGTGGAGCGGCGGCCGGGCCATCGCAGGTGTTTGCCCTCCCGACCTTCTACTCGGTCGGACAGAGTGCGGGGAGCGCGGCCACACTTTCCGCGGGAGGCTTCGCGACCGCGCGGAGCGTGTTCGGCGGAGGTCTCGTGGCACTCCAGCAAATCAAGAGTGGTCGGAACGTCTTCTTCGGTGGTCCGCTGCCGGTGGACGACTTCGGCGTGCTCCCGCCCGACGCGCTGAGCCAGCGCTCGGCCACGAACAAATACGCGGCGCTCTATCTCGGCACGCGCCTGCCAGCGGAGGTCGCGGTCGGCGTCGGCGTGACGCTGGCCGATCTCGGTGCCATCGATGGTGTCGAGCATCTCTACGCGCTCGCGACCAACATCACCCAGTTCGGGCACCTGGCCGACGTGCGATTCGGAGTCACCAAGGACCTGACCAACGGCGGGTCGCTCGAGGGACTCGTGCTCTACGATCACATCGGCATGACGCACGACGTGACCTACCTCGACTGGGGAATCCCGGACTCCACCACCGGGATTTGGCAACAGACCGAGCGGCGGGAGATCAACCTCGACCGGACCAGTACATGGGGCGTGCATCTGGCGTTTCGTCGCCCCGTCGGCACGAGTGGCTGGCGCGTGGGTGGTATCCTCACCGGCAATTACAAGTCGCATCCGAAGATCCCGAACTACGAGATCGTCAACATCCCACGGGATCCAGGACACTCCACGGCGCTCGACATCGGGATTGGCATGGCCAAGCAGGCGCATGCCCTCACCGTGGGGATGGACCTCCTGTACGAGCCCGGGTGGAGCAGCACGTGGGCGCTCGCGGGAACGCCGCAAATCTCCGTGAACGGCGACACCATTCCCGCGGGCGGGCGGACCGTCGAGAACGAGTTCCGGTTCTCCAATGCCCGCATCGGCGTCGGCGCCGGCTACGAGGTAGGTGTTGCAACGCTGCAGTTCGGCCTTCAGGTGCGCGCCAACGACTACCACCTGGATCAGTGGGACAACGTGACGAACGAAACCCGGCGACAGAACGAGCAGTGGTTGGAGTGGGTGCCGAGCTGGGGCCTGCGGCTTCGGCTCAAGGGACTCGACCTGCAGTACTTGGGCCGGGTGGCGACCGGCACGGGGCGGCCGGGGGTCGCCTGGACGGGTGGCGCCGCGGCGCGCGCGTTCGGCGCCGCGCTCGCCAACGATATCGTGGTGCCCCCGGGCGGTCCGCTGACGCTGCAAGAAGCCGCCGTCTGGACCCACCAGTTCTCCGTGACGGTGCCGATCCGATAACCCGACGGTCCCGGCGGTCCCGGCCGTCCCGACGGTTGCGGCCTCGCTAAGCCCCATCGCGTCGCTCCGGTCTGCCGGGTCCCTCGGGCCTGGCATCGCAGGGCCCTTTGGGCCTATCGTATACTGACGTCCAAACCCTGAAGGCCCTCGGAGGGGCATTGGGACGGCAGTCAGCAGTCATGCGCGGTCGTACGTCGCGGCTCCCCGTCCGTGGCTGCCTGCGCCCTCCCTTACCGCACATTTCTCCCGATCGGAGGGAGCCGTGCCCCGCGCCCTCGTCGTTGACGATGCCGCCCCCATTCGCCGAGTCGTGCGTCGAGCGCTCGAGGCGGCAGGCTACGAGGTGGACGACGCCAGCGACGGCGGCGAAGCCCTCGAGCGATTTCGCGCCCACCCCGCGGACGTGGTACTGACCGACATCTACATGGAAGGGGTCGACGGAATCGAGTTCACGCGCACGCTGACCAAGGAATTCGCCGGCGTCCCCGTGATCGTGATGTCGGGTGGGGCGATCCAGAGTGCCGCTGAGGCACTGGAGATTGCCGGCCGGCTTGGGGCGAGCGCCACTCTCGCGAAGCCATTTACCGCCGACCAATTGCTCGCCGCCGTGGAGCGCGTGAGGAAGGACACGTCTCCGTGAGCGACCAGACCCCTCCGGATCGGGCGCGACGCCCGTCGCTGATGCATGCGGCGGCGCCCGGCGCGCCCAGCACCGCCGGCGCACCCCGTGTGACGCGCGAGTGGGCTCGCCCCACCAGCTCGAGCGTCCTGACGGACGCGGCGCACGTCCTACTCGCGATCCTGCTCGTCGGGCTGTTCTGGGGCTCCGGCGTGGCCCAAGAGGCCCTGGCCTGGCTGGGGCTCGTGATCGTCGCGCTGGGCGTGCGCGCGCTCGTCCGCCCACGCCTGTCCAGCAGTGATCCGGCGGCGCGCCTTCGCGCGCAGCGACTCTCGGTGGTGCTGCTCACGGTGGCGTGGGCCGTTGGTCCCGTGCTGGTGCTCCAGGAAGCGTCGTTCGGCCAGCTTGCGATGGTCATGGTGGCGTTCGCCGGCATTGCGGCCGGTGGAAGCGGGACGCTGCTGCACGATCGAATCTCGTTCTACACGCTGCTCGGCGGGCTGTCGGTGGGTTTGGTCATCGGACTGCTCGTCAGCGACTACGGGCGGGCGAGCGTCGTCGCGATCCTGCTGGTCGTGCTGTTTGGGGCCGTCATTGGCACCGTGTACGAGGAGGCCCGTCGGACGCTGCGCAAGCAGCTGGAAACGGCGCGCCTCCTCCGGGAGCGCGAGCGCG
>CAYWNR010000294.1:0-5140 GCA_964459705.1 uncultured Gemmatimonadaceae bacterium
TGGGCCAGTTGGCCTTGCCCGCCGCCTTGAAGTGGTAGACCTCGGCCGGCACCTTGGCGTCCCGGGCGATGGTGAGCAACTCGTCGATGGCTTCGAGGAACTGGTTCCCCTCGCTCCGGATGTGTGAGATGTACATCCCGCCGTACGGCGCCGCGGCCGCGGCGAGCGCGGTCAGCTCTGGCGTCTTGGCGTAGAACCCGGGTGCGTAGATCAATGCCGAGGCCACGCCGATCGCGCCGTCTTCCATAGCCTGGCGCACGAGCGCCTGCATCTGCTCCAGTTCCTCCGGCGTCGGGGCGCGATTGGCGAATCCCAAGACGTTCTCGCGGATGGTGGCGGCGCCCACGAACGATGCCACGTTGGGTGAGACGCCCTTGTCCACCAGGAACTGCAGGTACTGGTCGAGCGTGGTCCACGGGATGTCGTACTTGATGTCGCCTTCGTGCGCCTTGGCGTACGCCTTGAGCGAGTCGTTCCACGGGCCCATGGACTCGCCCTCGCCCATCACCTCGAGCGTCACCCCCTGGAGAAGGTCGCTCATGCCGCGGCCGTCGGCGATGAGGCTCTCTTCCGGGTGGGCGATCACGTTGACGAAGCCCGGGGAGACCGCGAGGTCGGTCGCGTCGATTTCGGTGCGGCCTTTCCCCGTCACGGTACCGATGGCGACGATCGAGTCGCCGGTGATCGCGAGGTCGCCCACGTAGGGCTCACCGCCGCTCCCGTCGTAGATCGTACCGTGCCGGATCACGACGTCGTAGCTGGGGGAGCAAGCGGCGATCGTCAGGGCGGACAGGCCGGCTATGACGATTCGGTTCATCATCGTGGTACCTCGTAGGTGGGATCGGAGGGCACGCTGTCGAAGCGACCTCGCGCGACGGCGTGCGGCGAGACCAATGTACGGGTGTGGCGAACCACCGGCTAGGGAAGTTCTGCACAAGTGCCGTGGCTTGACCCGCTTGCTCCACGCGTGGTCGGCGAGTGAACTCGCCGCTCGGCATCAGCCGCTGAAGCGGCGGCCGGACGCCGGTTTACCGGCAGCTGCCGAGCCGCGAGTTCACTCGCGGATGCCGCGTGGCGGTGACACTCCCTGCTCGCGGACTTGTGCAGAGCTTCCCTACCGAACCGCCGGCTGGGACGTCCGCAGCGCACACATGAATGCCACTGGCGGGGCAGGTACCCTGCACGCTACACGCTACACGCAGCTCGACGCTCGTTCCGCGCCCAACGGAACGACCATCCCCGCGGCGGAATGATGCCGGCGGCGGCCTCGGTCTCCGTTACCATGGGCCATGCCCCAGGCTTGCCCCCTCGGCCGAGGAGACCCGATACTATGGTCATGGTGGACGTCACGCGCCGCTACACGGTGGACGAGGTCCTCGCGTTCCCCGCGGACGGGAACCGGTACGAGCTGGTGGACGGCGAGCTGCTCGTGACGCCGGCACCCGCCGCGCTGCACCAGCTCGTCATCGGCCGACTGTACATCGCGGTCGCCGGGTACCTGGCGCGGCTCGGCGGCGCCCAGGCCGTCCTTTCCCCGGCCGACATTTCGTGGGACAAGACGAAGTTGGTACAGCCCGACCTGTTCGTCGTGCCGGCGTCCGAAGTGTCGAAGACCTGGACGAGCTACCGAACTCTGCTGCTCGCCGTGGAGGTGCTGTCCCCCAGCTCGGCGCGGGGCGACCGCCTCGTCAAGCGCCGTCTCTACCAGCGCCAGGGGGTGGAGACGTACTGGATCGTGGATCCGGATGCCCAATTGGTGGAGGTCTGGCATCCGGCCGACGAGCGACCAGCCATCGAGACGGACGTGGTGCGATGGAGCATGACCGCGGACGCTCCCGCGCTGGCGATCGTGCTGGCCGAGCTGTTCGGGGGGCTACCGGAGTGACGACCCTCGACCTGAGGTAGACGCGGGCCCGCGACTGCTCGCCTCGACGCGGCATCCGGAGTACCTTCGCCAGGCCTTGGTGTCTCCCTTCAGCCGTGAGGTGCGCGTGTCTCGCTTCGCGATCGGTTTCCTGCTCGTCGCGCTTCCAACCGTTGGACGGAGCCAGACCCCGGCCTTTCCGCCGGTGAGCCGACCCGAAGACGCCGCCTTCTCCGCCGCGCGCCTCGCGCGGATCGACACCATGGTCAATGGTCTCATCGCCGATTCCGCCATCCCGGGAGCCGTGGCGCTCATCATCCGGAACGGCCACACGGTCTTCTACAAGGCGTACGGCGTGCGGAATACGGTGACGCGAGTTCCCCTCAAGCGCGACGACATCTTCCGGCTGGCGTCGCAATCCAAGGCCATCACCGCGTTGGCCGTGATGATGCTGTGGGAGGAGGGTCGCTTTCAGTTGGACGACCCGATCGCGCGCTACATCCCGGAGTTCGCGAACCCCACCGTCCTCAAAGACTTCAACCCCGCCGACTCGAGCTACACCACCGAGCCCGCCGGCCGGCCCATCACCATCCGGCAGCTGCTGACCCACACGGGCGGTCTCGACTACGCCGCCATCGGGAGTGAGGAGTTCAGAGCCATCTACGCCAAGGCCGGCGTGCCGAGCGGGATCGGGAACGACCACGACCGGATCGGCGACAAGATGAAGATCCTGGCCAAGCTGCCGCTCCACGCCAAGCCGGGTGAGCGGTTCATCTACAGCCTCAGCTCGGACGTGCTCGGCTACTTCGTGGAGGTGATCTCGGGGATGCCGTTCGATCGGTTCCTCCGGACCCGGATCTTCGAGCCGCTCGGCATGAAGGACACGTGGTTCTACCTGCCGCCCGACCGCGCCGATCGGCTGGTCACGATCCACGACGGCGAGAGCGGAAAGGTCCGCCCGATGTCGGAAACGGCGTTCGACGACGTGGACCCCGACTATCCCAAGCTCAAGGGCACCTACTTCTCCGGTGGGGCGGGGCTGTCGGGCCCGATCGAGGACTACGCCAAGTTCCTGCAGCTGTTCGTGAACGGCGGCGAGTACAACGGGGTGCGTCTGCTGAGCCCGCAGACCGTGGCCATGATGCTGACCGACCAGCTCCCGGATCTGCCGATGGAGTTCGGACTGGGCTTCGGGCTCGAGACGGTTGCCAACGACTACCAGTCGCCGCGGTCGATCGGCTCGTTCTCGTGGGGTGGGGCGTTCAACACGACCTACTGGGCCGATCCCAAGGAGCAGCTGGTCGCGCTGATCTACACCAATACGTATCGCACGCCGCGGGCGGGCCAAAGCCTGGGGTCCCGGTTCAACGTGCTGACCTACGCGGCGATGATCCGCTAGCGGTCCGCGCGTGCGCGCAGCGCCTCGAGCCGGGTCTCTACCGCCCGCCGGGTCGCGACGAGCGGCGCGTCCGCGTCCGCCCAGGACCGGACGAACCGGTCGTACCAGTAGATGGCCTCGTCCACCCGTCCCGCCGCCTCGTGGATCCGCCCGAGCCGCTCGTACGCGTTGGCGAGGAAGAACTTGTCGGACGGTGTGAAGCTCGCCACCAGGCCCTCGTAGTACTGGCGTGCTACCTCGGCGTCGCCCAGTTCGAGCTCGAGCTCGGCCCGGCGATAGCGGGCGTAGCTACCCGCCGTGATCGCGAGCGAGTTCGCGGTCTGCGGCACCTGGAAGCGCAGGGCCCGCAGGGCCTCGAGGGCCTGCCGGTGGTCGCCCGCCAGGTAATACAACTCACCGGCGAGTCCTCCGGCCGCGTCGTCGCGCAGTGATTCCCAGGCGGTGAACTGCGGAAGTGCCGCCAGCCGGCGCTGGATCGCCCACGCCTCGTCGAACCTCGCCTGCATGGCGAGCAGCTTGGCGACGGCAACATCCCGCTCGAGCGCCGCCACGGCCGGCGTGAAGATGTCGTGCAGGGGCTCGAACTTCGTGCGCAGCCGTTCGACGGGATCGACGGCCCGCACCCGCGCGAGCACCTGCGCCAGCAGCGCCGGATCCACCGGCACCAGTCCCGATGCGACCAGCTCGCCGTCATAGACGTCCCACGTGGGGGTCCGGCGCCGGGCCGGGTCGGTGAGGAACGCGCGGACCTGGTCGTACCGGCCGCTCACCAGGTGCGACAACACGTCCAGCTGGCGCGAGAAGTCCGCGTCGATCGCCACGTCGTCCGGGAGCCCCGTGGCCCCGCTGGCTCCGCCGGTGCGCCGCCGGGCCAGCAGCCGGTCCACGTCGCGCGGGTCGGACGAGAATCGCATGGCGTTGTACGCCGCGTAGAGCCGGACCAGCAGGGTCTGATCAAGGTAGGTCTCGGTGAAGCTCTGGATCTGCGCGCGGTCGCCGTCGGTGAAGATGGACATCGTCCGCACGTCCACCGCCCACTCCGTGTTGGGCGCCACGCGTTCGAGCACCTCCGCGCGCCGCCGGAGCGAGTCCGCGAAGCGCGCGGTGGCGTCGAGCCGCGCGAGATGGTGCAGCGCGGGCACGTTCTCCGGCTCGAGCGCCAGCACGCGCTCGAAGTAGGGGCGGGACTGCTCGATGGGGCGCCCCCAGCGCGGATTCGCGCGGTTGTACAGCATGCCCAGCTGGAGTAGGGCCTTGACCTCATCCGGATAGCGCTGGAGGTGCGCGAGCCAGCGGTGTTCGGCCGACGTCAGCCGTCCCGCCTGCTGATCGAGGAAGGCCGCGATGACCGACCGGTCACGCTCCGGGAGGTTGGCCGAGTATCGCTCGGCGTTGACCGCGGCCATGTAGTCGTCGGTATCGTACGTGTAGGCGTTGTTCATGCTCTTCATCAGGTGCGCGAGCGCGAACGTCGAGTCGGCGGCCAGGGCACGATTGTACGCCGCGGACGCGCTGTCGAACTGGCCGCGGCGGTGGAACTGCTCGCCCCGGAGGAACTCCCTTGTGGCGGCGAGCGACCGCGAGCTCTGCGCGGCGCTGCGTTGGATCCGCGCATTCGCACCGCTCAGCGAGCTCGCGAGCAGCCCGGCGGCGAGCTGGTCCACGAGCACGTAGAGGCTGTCCGCGCTCCCTTCGACCGTCACGAGCGGCTGCTCGGCGGCGGGGTCGTCGCTGTCGTGCAGGCGCGCGGACAGGCTCACCCGGCCCGGCAGGCCGACTAGCTGTCCCGTGATGAACCGCCCAGCCCCGAGGGCCGCGGCCACCTGCGCGCCGCTGCCGGCATCGAGCGTCTCGGGCTCGCGGTCCCCCATGCGTCC
>CAYWNR010000295.1:0-5127 GCA_964459705.1 uncultured Gemmatimonadaceae bacterium
ACCCGCCGTCCGAGGACGGCCTGCCCCCATCCCGGGACGAGGAACGACCGGCCGAAGGCCCCCAGCGGGGAGATCGGGGGCGGGACGCGAAACGGAGGGACCGGGATCGTGTCGGCCGCCTGGGCCGAGTCCGCCCGGGTGCCGCGTTGTGGCTGCGTGGGGACGGGAAGCTGCGCGCTCGCGGTGGTCCCGGGCAGGCCGGCAAGGACGCCGGCAAGGACGAGCGCGACGGTCAGTTGGCGCATCGTACCCGGAGGGCCGCGGGAACCACCGTGAGATCCAGCGTCTCGGCGTCGTAGCGGCGGAGCTCGCCGTCGAGGTGGGCCACCAGCGGAACGCCGGGCGTGCTGAGCCGCAGCGCGTCGGTCTGAAACGCGGATACGGGTGGCAATGACGCGTGGGTCCCGGCGATGACCCGCGGGACGTATCGGAGGAAACTCCATATTCCCACCCGGCGAATCATGCACACGTCGAACAACCCGTCGCAGGGGTCTGCCTCCGGCGTGAGGCGGAAGCCGCCCCCCGCGGTGCGCCCGATGGCCACCTCCGTCAGCATGGCGGGACTCGATTCCCGGCGGCCGTTGGCCTGGATCTCGATCGTCGGCGCGCGGAAGCGGAGAAAGGCCCGATACACGGCGGCCGCGTAGAGCGCGGAGCCGCGCAGCGCCGGCATGCGCTGCATCTGTTGGAGGACGGCGGTATCGAACCCGACGCCGAAGCTGTTGGTGAAGTACTCGCCGGCCACCTCGCCCACATCGAACAACCGCTCCTCACCATGTTCGAGCGCCGCGACGCCCTCCGCGACCTTTCCGGAGGCGCCGACGAGGCGCGCGAAGTCGTTGCCCGTCCCGATCCCGAGCACGCCGAGCGCCGTGGCGGGCCGCCCGGCGCGGAGTAATCCGTTGGCCGCGCCATGGACGGTTCCGTCGCCGCCCGCCGCCACGACGAGTGGCCAACCGGCCCGGGCGCCCGCGGCGGCGAGGTCGCGTTCCTCTCCCGCCACCGTCGTCTGGTAGACCTCGAACTCCCATCCCCGGGCGTGAAACGCCTCGGCAATGGGGCGAGCGAGCCGACGACCCCGGCCGCGGCCCGCTTCAGGATTGACGATGACGAACGCGCGTTTCACGGTACACGGGTGTGGCGGGAGCGTGTGGGAATCGAACCCACCAGAGCCGCCACAGGCGCCTCCCGACGGTTTTGAAGACCGCGCAGACCACCAGGCCCAATCCGCCCCCGAACCCCGTGCTACACCAGCGCTACCAGGTCGATCTCCACCCTGGCGGACTTCGGCAATGTCTTCACGGCTACCGTCGACCGGGCTGGCCGATGGTCGCCGAACTCGCGCTCGTACACGGCGTTCATCGCCGGGAAATCGGCCATGTCGGCCAGGAAGACGGTGGCCTTCACGACCCGGTCGATGCTGGTGCCGGCCGCGGTGAGCACGGCCTTCAAGTTCGCGAACACCCGCGCGGTTTGGACCCCGACATCACCCAGGACCAGCTCCATCGTCGTCGGGTCCAGCGGGATCTGCCCGGCCGTGAACAGCATGCCGCCGGCGACGATGCCCTGGCTGTAGGGCCCGATGGCCGCGGGAGCGGCCGGCGTGGATACGATACGCATAGTCGCTCCTAGAACAGGCCTTCAATCGTGCCGTCTCGGTGAATCCGAATGCGCTCCGCCGACGGCGACTTGCCAAGCCCCGGCATGGTCATGATGTCCCCGGCCAGTGCCACCACGAAGCCCGCGCCCGCCGACGGGTAGATGTCGCGGATGGTGATACGAAACCCGCGCGGGGCGGCGAGGAGGGCCGGATTGTCGCTGAACGAGTATTGCGTCTTCGCGATGCAGACCGGTGTTTCCCCGAGACCGAACGCGGCCAGCTGCTTCAGGGCGCGCTCGGCCGGCACCAGGAAATCCACGCCGTCCGCCCGATACACCTTCTTTGCGATGAGCTCGATCTTCTCCCGAATCGGCAGCTTCTCGTCGTAGATGGGGGCGAACCGTGCCCCGCCCTTCTCCAACGTGGCGAGCAACAGCTCGGCGAGCTCCATACCGCCCTGGCCGCCGTGCTCCCACACCTCGGTGAGCGCCACCGGCGTCCCGAGCGCCTTGCAACCGTTCCGGACGACGTCCAGCTCCGCATCCGTATCCATCGCGAATCGGTTGAGGGAGACGATGATGGGCACGCCGTATTGCGCGAGGTTCTCCAGGTGCTGGCGCAGGTTCGCGAAGCCCCGCTCGACCGCGGCCGCATCGCCGGTCCCGAGGAGGTCCTTGTGCACCCCGCCGTGGAGCTTGAGGGCGCGGATGGTGGCAACGATGACGATCGCTTCGGGGGCCAACTCCCCCACGCGGCACTTGATGTCCAGGAATTTCTCCGCTCCCAGATCCGCCCCGAACCCGGCTTCCGTGATGACGAGGTCCGCCAACTTGAGGGCGGTGTCCGTCGCGATCACGGAGTTGCAGCCGTGCGCGATGTTGCCGAACGGACCACAGTGGACGAACGCGGGACCGCCCTCGAGCGTCTGCACCAGATTCGGCTGAATCGCGTCCCGGAGCAGCAGGGTCATGGCACCGTGGGCCTTGAGGTCGGCCGCCCGCACCGGCTCCTTCTCCATGTTGGAGCCGACGATGATGCGCCCGAGTCGCCGTTCGAGATCCTCCGGCCCGCTCGACAGCGCCATGATGGCCATGATCTCGCTCGCCGGGACGATGACGAACCGGTCCTGGCGCGGGATCCCGCCGTTGATGCCGCCGAGGCCCACCACGATGTCGCGCAACGCCCGATCGTTCATGTCCATAGTGCGGGGCCACGTGATGCGGCGGGCGTTGATCCGGAGCGCATTGCCGTGATGCAGGTGATTGTCGAGCATCGCGGAGAGCAGATTGTGCGCCGCCGCGATGGCGTGGAAGTCGCCGGTGAAGTGGAGGTTGATGTCCTCCATCGGGATGACCTGCGCGTAGCCGCCGCCCGCCGCGCCGCCCTTGATCCCGAACACGGGACCCAGGGAGGGTTCGCGGATACAGCAGACGGCGCTCTTGCCCATGTGCTGCAGCGCCTGGGTCAGTCCGATGGTGACGGTGGATTTGCCCTCACCGGCGGCGGTCGGATTGATGCCGGTAACCAGCACGAGCTTGCCACGGCGCGGCTTGCCGGCCACGGCGTCGAGGCGGACCTTCGCCTTGGTGTGACCATAGGGAATGAGGTCGGCGGGTGTCAGGCCGAGCGTCTGCGCCACGTCCACGATGGGGCGGAGCGTCGCTGCCTGTGCGATCGCGATGTCGGTCGGAACCTTGGTCATGGTATCGTTACAGGTTGGGCGATACGGCCGAAGCAGCGCATCGCATTCATGGTCGTGAGATGGTCGATGTCCGCCGCCGGTACCCCCCGCAGCTCCGCGAGGCGATCGGCCACCTGCCGGACGAACGCCGGCTCATTGCGGTGGCCGCGGTGCGGCACGGGCGCGAGATACGGTGCGTCCGTCTCGATGAGCAGTCGGTCCGCGGGACAGCGGCCGACGGCATCGTGGCCGTGCCAATTACGGAACGTGATCATCCCGCTGAACGAAAAATAGGCGCCGATGGTCAGGCCCGCCTCCAGCACGGCGGCGCCCGCGCTGAACGAGTGGAGGATCACGACCGGGTGTCCGGGCTCGAGCCCGCGCAACATGGCGGTCATGTCGTCGTCCGCCGAGCGCGCGTGTACCACCACCGGAAGCCCGTGCCGCGCACCCAGTTCGAGCTGATCCTCGAACGCGCGGCGCTGGTCCGGTCGGGGAGAATGGTCATAGTGATAGTCGAGGCCGGTCTCGCCCACCGCCACCACTGTGGGATCGGCGAGGGCGTCCGTGATGCGGGTCCGGACCGGCGGATTCCAGCCGCGGGCCTCGTGCGGGTGCACACCCGCCGTCGCCCACCAGCCGGTCGTCGCCGCGACGGCGCGCGCCCGATCCGTCGCGTCCGGCGAATCCGCTACGATGACGGTGTGCGCGATCCCGGTCGCGCGGGCCCGCGCCACCACGTCGGCACGGTCCTCGTCGAACGCCGCGTCGCCGAGATGGCAATGCGTGTCGACGAGCACCGGCGTGCTCCCTCAACCCGCGCGCGGGGCCGGAGGATCGCTTCGCTGCGATGGCAGCGCGCGCGTCCCCCGCACGTCCTCGCCCGGCCACTTGCGCTCGATCCACAGCAGGACGGGGGACGCGATGTAGATCGACGAGAACGTGCCGGTGATGAGGCCGAAGGTCATGACCCACGCGAAGCCGCGAATCACCTGGCCGGCAAAGATCAGCAACGCGAGGGTGGCCGCCAGGGTCGTGCCCGCGGTGAGCACCGTCCGGGGCAGCGTCTCGTTCACGCTGCGGTTCAGAATCTCGTAGATGTTGGACCGCTTAAATTTGTGGAGATTCTCCCGCACCCGGTCGAACACGATGATCGTGTCGTTCAGCGAGTACCCGACGATCGTCAGCACGGCCGCGATCACGACCAGCGTGATCTCGAGATTCATCAGCGAGATGAAGGCGACGGTCAAAATGATGTCGTGACCCGTCGCGAGGATCGCGGCCACGGCGAAGCGCCATTCGAACCGGATGGTGAGGTAGATCAGCGTCACGCCGAACGACAAGACCACGGCGAGCAATGCCTTGGTCCGCAGCTCGCGCCCCACCCGCGGGCCGATGGCTTCCACCCGCTCGATGCTGTAGTGGTCGGCCCCGAACGTGGCGGCGAGCGCACCGTCGACCGCGCGGGCCGTGGAGTCCGCGTCCGCGAGCTCACCGACCGACGACGCGAGGAGGCGCGCGCGAATGAGAAAGTCCTGCGCGGTCCCGAACGTGGACAGCTCCGCGCTCTCGATGCCACCCTGATCGAGAGCCGATCGGATGCGCCCGATCGTGATCGTCGAGTCGGTGGCGTGCACCTGGATCAGTGAACCGCCCGTGAACTCGATGCTCTCGTTCAAGCCCCGCGTAGCGAGCGCACCGATGCCGATCACGGCGACGATGGCGGACACGATGTACGCGTAGCGGCGGATCCGCAGGAAATCGTAGTTGGCGTTGTCGAACAACCGCATCATTAGATGGCCAGCTCCCGCGTCGGCGAACGCCACTCGAGCCACATCAGGAAGAA
>CAYWNR010000296.1:0-5111 GCA_964459705.1 uncultured Gemmatimonadaceae bacterium
AACACTGTCGCGCGTTGGGCGAGCGCCCGCCGGTGGGCATGGAGTACCACCTGCATCGCGGGGGCGCCCCGGAGGCGGACGCGCTGCTGGCGGGGCTGGCGCACGCGCGCGACCGGGACGCGCGCCGCGGCATGACCACCGTGGGCCCGCACCGCGACGACCTGCGCCTCAGCCTTGGCGGGCACGACGCGCGGGTGGTCGGGTCGGCGGGCCAGCACCGCACGGCGGCCCTGGCGTTGCGCTTGCTCGAAGCGGAGACGCTCGCGGCGGCGCACGGCACGACGCCGCTGGCGCTGTTCGACGATGCCTTCGCGGAGCTGGATACCGACCGGCAAGCGCGCCTGCTGAGCGTGATCGCCGAGACGCTGCCGGGACAGGCGATCGTGACGGCGCCACGGGACGACGAGGTCCCGGCGGCGCTGCTGGACCGCCCCCGACTGCGCATGCGGGAGGGCAGACTTGAGGCGTGACCGGGCCACGGGCATCGGCGACGCGCTCGACGCCTACCTGAAGCGGAGCGGACTCAAGCCCCGGCTCGATCAGGCGCGCGTGCTGGATGAGTGGCCGGCCCTCGTCGGCCCGCAGATCGCGCGGGTGAGCAGGCCGGAAGGCATTTCGGAAGACGGCATCCTGTTCGTGCGCGTGACCACCGCGCCCTGGATGCAGGAATTGCAGATGCAGTCGCCGGTGATTCTTCGCCAACTCGCCATACGCGGGTGTCGCCTGCGGCGGATCATCTGGAAACTGGGCGCCGGCGGGGACTCCGGATTCCCCCCGGGCTCACGGAGCACGGACTCGAGCGAAGGTTGACACGCGCATGACCACACCGCGAAAAGACGGCTACAGCGCCGACGCCATCCAGGTCCTCAAGGGACTGGAGGCGGTCCGCAAGCGGCCGGGGATGTACATCGGCTCCACGGCCGCGCGCGGCCTGCACCACCTGGTGTACGAGGTGGTGGACAACTCGATCGACGAGGCGCTGGCGGGCTTCTGCGATCGCGTCGAGGTCGTGATTCACGAGGACAACGCGATCACGGTCACGGACAACGGTCGCGGGATTCCCGTGGACGTGCACAAGACGGAGAAGATCCCCGCGCTCGAAGTCGCCATGACCATGCTGCACGCGGGCGGCAAATTCGACAAGAGCACGTACAAGGTGTCGGGTGGGCTGCACGGCGTGGGCGTGTCGGTGGTGAACGCCCTGTCCGAGAAACTCGACGTGTGGGTGTGGCGCGACGGGATGGAGCACCACATGGGCTTCGCCCGCGGGCTGACCGCCGAACGGCTCGAAACCACGGGCAAGGCCGGGCGCCGCACCGGCACCCGCGTGTCGTTCAAGCCGGATGCGCAGATCTTCACCGAGACCCGTTACGACTACCCGACCATCACCAGCCGTCTGCGCGAGCTCGCGTTCCTCAACAGCGGTCTCACGCTCACGGCCCGGGACGAGCGGGTCACGCCGCCCAAAGAAGAGACGTTCTTCTTCAAGGATGGGCTCAAGCAGTTCGTCGAGTACCTGCGTGGCACCCGCAAACCGCTGCATGTGAAGCCCATCACGTTCGCCACCTCCAAGGATGACGTGGAAATCGACGTCGCCCTGCAGTACGACGACGGCTATGCCGAGAACACGTTCTCCTTTGTGAACAACATCAACACGCACGAAGGAGGAACGCATCTGACCGGCTTCAAGGCCGCGCTGACGCGCGTGATCAACGAAGTCGCCAAGAACAAGGGGCTCCTCAAGAAGGAGAACTTTTCGCTCTCGGGTGACGACGTGCGCGAGGGTCTGACGTCCGTCATTCACGTGAAGGTGAAGGAGCCGCAGTTCGAGGGGCAGACGAAGACGAAGCTCGGCAACTCCGAGGTCGAGGGCGTGGTGCGGCAGGTGGTCTACGAGCACCTCTTCAACTTCCTGATGGAGACGCCGGGCGTCGCGCGGACGGTAATCGAGAAGGCCGCGAGCGCGGCCCGGGCGCGCGAGGCGGCCCGCAAGGCCCGGGAGCTGGTGCGGAAGAAGAGCGCGCTGGAAGGCGGGATCCTGCCGGGCAAGCTGGCGGACTGCTCCCTCACCGATCCCGCACTCTGCGAGCTGTACATCGTCGAGGGCGACAGCGCCGGCGGCTCGGCCAAACAGGGACGCGACCGTTCCTTCCAGGCCATCCTGCCGCTCCGCGGCAAGATCCTCAACGTGCAGCGCGCGCGAATCGACAAGATCTTGTCCAACGAGGAAATCCGCGCCATCATCACGGCCATCGGCACGAGCGTGGGCGACGACGAATTCAAGCTCGACGACGCCCGCTACCACAAGATCATCATCATGACCGATGCCGACGTCGACGGCGCGCACATCCGCACGTTGCTGCTGACGTTTTTCTACAAGGAGATGAAGCAGCTGATCGAAGCGGGCTACGTGTACATCGCGCAGCCGCCGCTGTTCCGCGTGGCGAAGGGCAAAGAAGAGTATTACGTCTACGACGAACAGGAGCGTGACGAGGCCATCAAGCGAATCTCGAACGGCGGCAAGGGCACGGTGGCCGTGCAGCGGTACAAAGGACTCGGCGAGATGAACCCGGATCAGCTGTGGAAGACCACGATGGACCCCGCCACCCGCACGATCCTGAAGGTCGAGATGGACGACGCAACAGTGGCGGCCCAGTTGTTCGAGCAGCTCATGGGCGACGAGGTGGAACCCCGCCGCGTGTTCATCGAGGAAAACGCACGGTACGTCAAGAATCTGGACGTGTAGCGGGACAGACGCCTAGACGCCTAGGCGGTCCCAGGAACAACCTGGGCGTCTAGGCGTCTAGGCGTTTCGCAGGGTCTTGACGGCATAGCAATAGTGCTATACTATTGACCTCCATGGCTACCCGACAGTTGGTCCGGTCCGTCAGCCCCGAGGTGCTGCGCCGAGCCGCGGAGATCATCAAGCTCCTCGGCCACGCGGAGCGGTTGAAAATCGTGGAGGCCCTCGAGGCCGGAGAAGCGACGGTTTCGGACATCCAGGACGTCGTCCGGCTGCCCCAGGCCATCGTCTCGCAACACCTGGCCAAGATGCGCGGGGCCAACGTCGTGGCCGCCCGGCGGGACGGCGTCCACGTCTTCTATCATCTGACGGAACCGAAAGTCCACCACATCCTCCAATGCATCCGGACGTGCGACATGTAGCACGGGCGTGCGGATGAACCGGGGCGGGCTCTGCTCCGGACGCGTTCCTCACCCAAACACACGCAGGTGACGTGGCCGGAACCCACACACGAGGGGACGATTCCTGGACATGAACATATGATTATTGCTATTCTATTATCTCTTAGTGCCACGGTACCCGACACGGTGGCGCTCTCGCTCGACGCCGCAGTGCAACGGGCGCTCGAGGCCAACCAGACGTTGCGGGCGGAACGTGCCGACGCGCGCGCGGCCGCGACGCTTCGCGGAACCGCGAGCCGGGCGTTCCTGCCATCGATTCGCGCCGACGTGACGGGGGTCCGGAGTACCGATCCCGTCGCCGCGTTCGGCCTCAAGCTGCGCCAGGGCGTGTTCGGCGCGTCCGACTTCGACATTGGTGCCCTGAACAATCCGGCGGCGTTTGGCGGTTATACCGCCGCGGCGACCGTCGAGCTGCCGATCCTGGCTCCAGAGGGGTGGTTCGGGTACTCGGCGGCGAGTGGCGCGGCGACCGCGCGCGCCGCGGGGGCGGAGCGGATGGCCGGTGCCACGGTGTTCCTGGTGACCCAGGCGTACTTCGATGCCCAACTCGCCGCCCGGCGGCTGGCGGCACTCGACACGGCGCTCGCCGCCGTGCGCGCGCACCAGCGGCAAGCGGACGCCCTGCATCAGCAGGGCCTGGTCACCGGTCTCGACGCGCGACTCGCCTCACTGCACGCGGCGGACGTCGAGGTGCGGCGTCTGGCGGCGGAGGCGGAAGCCCAAAACACCCGCTCGCGCCTGCTTGCGCAGCTCGCGCTCCCGGAGACCACGGAGCTCCGTCTCACCGATTCCCTCACCCTCGATCGCGCGACCGCCTGCCCGGCGGACGACTGCGCGCTGGACGCGCGCGGCGACCTGCGGGCGATGGACGCTGGACGGAACGCGGCGGGGAACGCGTACAAGGGCGCGTGGGCGGCCCAGCTCCCACGCGTCGCGGCGTTCGGCACCGTGGCGCATCACGGCCACGCCTCTCCGTGGGATACGGGGAGTGGTGATTGGACGGTCGGGATCGCGCTGCAGTGGAACCTGTTCCCGGCCC
This sequence comes from uncultured Gemmatimonadaceae bacterium, assembly GCA_964459705.1. GTDB lineage: Bacteria > Gemmatimonadota > Gemmatimonadetes > Gemmatimonadales > GWC2-71-9 > JAOTWJ01. The sequence goes on from CAYWNR010000296.1 coordinate 4,244, forward strand.
TGGGCGGCATCGCCGCCGTACGGAAGGCCGGCGCCGAACGCGATGCCGCGACGGCCCGGTACGACGCCGCTGAACGGCGCGCCCAGGTCGAGGTGCTCGCGGCCGAACGGATGCTGGCGGCGGCGCGCGCCGGCGCCGCGGTGGCCGCCCGCGCGGAGGACGAAGCCCGGGAAGCGCTCGCGCAGGCCGAGGCTCGGTACCGCACGGGGGCCGCGCCCATCACGGAACTGCTCGATGTCCAATCGGCGGCGACCGCCGCCACCCTGAATCATCTCGCCGCGCGCCACGACCTGTTGGTGGCGCAGGCGGCGCTCGAGTTCGCCTACGGAGTGCACGACCAATGAAAACGACCTTCCTGATCGCCATCGCCGCCATCACCGTCGCGGGTTGCGGCACCCCTCAGGCCGAGGCGCGCCCGACCACGAACCAGGCACCGACCGCGACCCAACTGGTGACCGCGGATTCGCTCGCGCAGACGGTTACGGTCGAGGGCACGGTGCGCGCGCGGCACCGCGCGGAGATCTCGACGCGCATGATGGCCCGCGTCACCGACGTTCCGGTGGAGCTGGGCACCCGCGTACGGGCGGGCCAAGCGCTGATTCGCCTGGGCGGTGACGACATCGCGAGCAACCGCGCTACCGCGGAGGCGGCGGTGACGGTGGCGCGGGCGGCCCGCGACGAGGCCGGGCGTCAGGCGGCGCGGATGGACACGCTGCTCGCCCAGGATGCGGTGGCGCGCGTCCAGCGCGACCAGGCGCGCTTGGGACTGACGCAGGCGGAGGCGCAGCTCGCGATGGCGGAGGCGTCCCTGCATGCGGTCGAGACCGCCGCCGGCTACGCGCGGATTCCCGCGCCGTTCGACGGCGTC
>CAYWNR010000297.1:0-5107 GCA_964459705.1 uncultured Gemmatimonadaceae bacterium
GATGGCCGGCGGGATCTGCGTGTTCTCGAGCGAATCCGGGAACGTCACGGTGATGGCGGCCAACTGGGGATACACGCGCGTGGTGAACCGCTTCACCTCCGGCATGACGCGAAGCTTGTCCTCGAAGAAGCGGGCCAGTTCGTCGGTCCGATCCAGTTCCTCTCCCCGCGGGAGGTTGATCTGGATCGAGATGTAGGTCTGCTGGCCCCACCAGGAGCGCCACAGCACCCCGCGCGTCACATACTTGTCGAACAGATGGTAGCTCCCACCCAACAGGGCTAGCGCGAGCACCACTGTCACCCACGGCCAGCGCAGCGTGCCACGCAGCGCGCCGCCGTAGAGACGGACGTAGAACGGCGGTTCGGGCGGGCGGGCCGCCGGGCCGCCCCCTCCGGGAGCCAACTGCCCGCCGGCCCGCCGGCCCGCCGGACCGCCTTTCAGCAACTTCGCCGCAAGCGCGGGAATGAACGTGAAGGCGACGAAGAGACTGGCGACCAAGCTCATTCCCACCACGACCGCAAAGGGGATGTAGTAGTCGCGCAGCTCGCCCTGGAGATACAGGAACGGGATGAACACGATCACCGTGGTCGCGGTGGCCGCGAGGATCGCGAGCACCACTTCCCGGACGCCTTCCTCGGCAACCTCGGCCACGGGCCGCGTATCCCCGGCGGACCGTACCCCCTGCCACTTGCGGTAGATGTTCTCGAGCACCACGATCGCGTTGTCCACGATCAAGCCGAAGCCCATCGCGAGCCCCATCAACGTCAGCACGTTCAGCGTGAAGCCGGCGAAGTAGATGAGGTTGAGCGCGATCAGGATCGAGAAGCCGATCGTCGCGAAGACGATCCCCGCCGACCGGAACGACCGCAGAAACACGAGCAACACCACGAACACGACGGCGGCCGACACCAGGGCGCGAATGCGGAGATCGGTGAGCGCCTTCCGGATGGCTTCGCTCTCGTCGTTGTCCAGAATGAGGCGGGACCCAGGTGGCAGCCCGGGCTCCAACTCGGCCACGCGCGCCTTGACCCGGTCCGCCACGCGCACCGTGTTGACGCCGATCTCCTTGTGCACCTGGAATGCCACGGCCGGCTGGCCGTCGATGCGATACAGGTTGGTCGGCTCCTCGAACGTATCGTGCACCGTCGCCACGTCCTGGACCCGCACCACGCGGTTGCCGTTCGTGAGCAACGGGGCCCGACGAATCTGATTGACGTCGTCGATGCGGTGCCGGATGGCGAGCGTGCGCTCGATCCCGTCCATCGAGACCAGGCCCGCTTCACTCACGTACTCCAGGTCCATGATCTTCTGCCACACCTGCTGCGGCCGGAGTCCCAGCGCATTCACCCGGTTCTCGTCGAGGTCGATCTCCAGTACGCGGTCCCGGCCGCCGTACACCTGCAGCCCGGCCACGCCGTCCACCTGCGTCAACTCGGGCAGGATCTGGTCGTCGATGTGCGCGCGCAGGGCCTCGAGCAGGAACGGCCCCGTGAGCGTGTACTGGAGGAAGGGCCGCTGTTGCTGGCGGAACTCGTCCGGGACATACGGCTCCACCCGCGGACCGATGACCCCCTCCGGGAGTTCCGTTTCGAGCTGTGCCAGTCGCTCGGACAACTCGAGCCGCGCGAAGTCCATGTCGGTCCCGCGCGCGAACTTCACCGTCACCTGTGAATGACCTTGCCCGTACTGCTCGCTGGAGATGGACGAGATTTCGTCCACGCCGCGCACCTGCTGGACCGCGGCCTCGAGCGGCGCCGTGACGAATGCCTCCATGGTCTCCGGTGAGGCGCGACTCCAATCGGCGCTCACCGCCAGCTGCGGCAGGTCGGTGTTCGGCAACAGCTCGATCGGCACGTTGCGCCACGCGGCGACGCCCAGCAGGGCGACCGCGAGGTACGCCATCGAGACCGCGACCGGGCGCCGGATGGAGAGGCGGATCACCCTACCACCTCCACCCTACCGCCCCCGGCGGACCCGGCGGACCCGATGGGCGAGCCCGCAAACGGGACCGTCGGGACCGTCGGGACCGCCGAGAGCATCCCTTAGCTCCTCTCCAGCACGTACATCCGCACATGCTCCACATCGAGATCATCCCGCGCGACGCCGAGCACGTAATCACGACCGATGTCGCGAACGTTGAGCCCACTCGGAGTGGTGATCGTGCCGAGCATGTGGCCGTCGGACGCGAAGACGGTCCAGCCTTGAGGGTCGTCGGAGGATACGACACTCTCGGCGACCCACAAGTTTCCGTCGGTGTCGAGCACCAGGGAACCGTACGCGGGTCGCGTGGATGGAACAGGCATCTCGCTCAGCATGCGTTCCTGGCGCGGCCGCCAGCGGTCCTCGACACCCGTCATCCGCTCCTGCTTCACCCGCTCCCAATCGGCGGCGGAGACCGGGATCGGTTCGTCGAGGACCCGTAGGATGCGGCGCAGCTGGCCGGCGGGGTCGCGCCACTCGATGGCGTACCGGCCGGAGGAACCCACGTAGAATCCGTCCCGGGCCACCGCCACCATCATGCGACGACCGAAGGGAAGGCTCGTGGCCCACGCTTCGCCGCGCGTGCCGTGTACGTACCACTCCTGCGCGAGCCATCGCCCCACGCTGTCCAGCAACGTGCCGTCCGCGGCGAAGTGATACACCGGCGCGGAGTCGCGCACGACGTCGTCGATCTCGCCCGGAATGAAGGCGAAGTTCCTCGTGGTGAGGAAGGTACCGTCCGCGAACTCCCCCTCGAGCTGCGGGAACCCTTGCGCGAAGGCGAGGCTGAACGACCGGACGAACACGCCGTCGGGCGTGAACAGCGAAACCCGTTTCAGGTTCCCGTCATAGGCCAGCAGCGTGTCGCCCGCGCCCACGATCACCGGGCCCAATCCGGCGAACTCTCCAGGCCCCTCGCCCTTCCGACCCATGGTGACGAGGTGGCGTCCCGTCTTGTCATAGACCCGAAGCTCGTTCGTTCCCGTATTGGCGACGACAATGCGCCCGTCGGACAGGCGGCGTACGGAGGACACGCTGCTCAGTTGGTAGGCCTCGTCACCTTCGACCGCGCCGATCTCGACCACGGGTTGCGACGGGATCGTCCACGGCAGCGTGTCGGAGGTCCGCTTCGCGTATTCGACGATGGTTACGCCGGCGGAATCGCGGGTGATGGGGGCATTGCCTCCCGCCTCCCGCCCACACCCGGCGGTCAGGGCGGTCAGGGCGGTCAAGGCGGACAAGGCGGTCCGGGCGGTCGCACGACCTTCTCTCTGCCCCTCTGCCCCTCTGCTCCACGAAGGGAGGCTGACAGTTCGAGCGGCCGACGCAAACGGTTGCCCCTCTGCCCCTCTGCTCGCTGCCCTTCTCACTTCGCCTCCCGGACCGGCCGCAAGCCTTCGATCAAGCTATACGCCACAGGCACCACGATCAGCGTGAGCACCGTGGCGCTCGTCAAGCCGCCAATCACGACGAGCGCGAGCGGTTGTCGCAGGTCGGCGCCACGCCCGAATCCCAGCGCCATCGGCAGCAGTCCGAGCACGGTCGTCACCGTCGTCATCAGAATGGGCCGGAGGCGTTTGCGTCCCGCCTCGAGAATGGCCTCGCGCAGCGCCATACCCTGCGCGCGGAGTTGATTGATGAACTCCACCTTCACGATCGCGTCGTTCACGACGATCCCGACGAGGATCACCGCCCCGATCAGGCTCATCGTGTTGAGCCCGGCTCCGGCCAAATACAGCGTGACCGCCGCACCCACCGTCGCGAGCGGAACGGCGAGCAGGATCGTGAATGGATGCACGAACGACTCGAACTGCGCCGCCAGGATCATGTACACCAGGAGCAGCGCCATGCCGAACGCGAAGGCGAGGTCCCGGAAGCTGCGGGCCCGTTCCTCGTTGGCGCCGCCGATCTCGAAGCGGACGCCTCTGGGCGGCGGGCTCTCCGCCAAGGCCTGCCGGGTCACCGTGACCGCGTCGTCCAGTCCGCCGCTCGCGACGTCGGCGTAGACCTCGACGACCCGTCCTTGATCCCGGCGTCGCACCTCTCCCGGCCCCGTCTCCTCGCGCGTGGTCACCAGCTCGCGAAGCGGAATGCCGTCGATGGTGAGCGTCTGCAGCGTCTCCAGCGACCGGCGCTGCGCCTCCGGCAGCCGCACGAGGATCGGCACCTTCTCATCGAAGTCCACGTACTCGGTGGCGACCGTGCCGCGCATGTACTGCTCGACCGTCTGCGCGATGCGCCGCGGGTCGATGCCGAACGCGGCCGCGCGTTCCCGCGCGATCTCGATCCGCACCTCGGGCTGTCCTTCCTCCGACCGGAGCCGGACGTTGGTCAGCGCCGCGACCCGTTGGAGCCGCCGAACCACCGACGCCGCGTACGGCCGCAGCTGATCGAGGTCATCTCCGCGGACCCGCACGACGAGATCGGCGTCCTCGCCGCCGAGCAGGCGTCCGAGCGCGGTGGCCGTGCCGGTCTCGATGGTCAGCGCGTCCACGGGAAAACCCACCAGGCTGGCGCGCAGCCGTTCCACCACCGTCGGGGTGGAGGCCGACTCGCGCAGTCGCACCTCGACGTCGGCCGTATTGAGACCGCTCTCCTCGTCCTCCACACCCGCCACCGCCGCCTGGCGCCCGACGCGGGAGAAGACGGTCTGGACATCGGGATCCGCTTGCGCCGCGGCCTCGACTCGGCCTGCGGTCGCCTCCGTCTCTTCCAGGGGCGTGCCGCGGGGCAACGTGATGCGCACCGTGAACTCGCCTTGCTCCACGTTGGGGAGCACCGACCGGTCGAGCGAGGCCGCGATCGCGAGGCCGGCCACCAACGCGGCGACGGCCCCGCCCATGACGGCGCCCCGGCGATCGAGCGCCCCTTCCAGCATCCGGTGGTACCACACCGCGAATCGGTCGAACCGCTTGTCAAACGCGACGAAGATCGGCTGCGTGGCGGCCCGCCCCACGCGGCCCAGGGCCCTGAACGGCGGCCGCACCAGCCGCACCAACAGTGACGGCCGCCCCACGGGCTCCGCGCCCCAGCGCGCCGCCATCGTGGGCAGCAACGTCAGCGCGACGACCAGGCTCGCCAACAGCGCGGACGCGACCGCGATGGAGAGGTCGCCGAACAGCTCACC
>CAYWNR010000298.1:0-5100 GCA_964459705.1 uncultured Gemmatimonadaceae bacterium
ACGGATCGCATTTCCTGCACGTCCGCCAGCGGGATGGTGGGATCGATGCTCCACACGGCGCGCTGAATCGCCGGTACCAGGGAGACTGGTTCGGTGCCAGCGGCCCTGACGACGAGCGTGACCGGGTTGGGCCAACTACTGTAGGTCCCCGGGATGGTCTGGATGGGATAGTAGATGGCAATCGCCGGGTCGTCCGCGAGCGAGCTGCCATAGACGTCCCCCACCATGCCGACCACTCGGTAGAACTGCTGGTTCGTCCGACCGCTCGGGCCCACGCCCTTCCCGATCGGATCCTCGTTCGGCCAGAACCGCTCCGCGAACGCCTTGCTGACGACCACGGCACCACGCTCGGGGTGGTCGAAATCGGCCCGCGTGAGGGCGCGACCCTGGAGGACCGGGATACCCATCGCGGCGAAGTACCCAGGCGAGTTGAGTTCCTGCCCCGCGCAGAGCGTGCCGTTCGACTCGGCAACTCGGCGGCGCACCTCCGGATCTTCGAACCCCTGAACGGTGCAGCCGAATCCGCCTGCGAGCGGGAGATCTTGACTGAGCCCAGCGACCGCCACGCCGGGCACGGCCCGCACGCGATCGAGCATGGCCTCGTAGAATCGCCACATCTTGGGGATGCTGTCGTACCGGGTGTACGGCAGGTAGACCTGAGCCGTCACCACGCCATCCGGACGGATGCCGGGATCGACCCCGCGCAATCCGATGAGACTCTCGACGAGGAGTCCCGCACCCACGATGAGCACCAGTGCAAGCGCGACCTGAGCGATCACGAGTCCCGACCGTGTCCGCTTCCGCTCGCGGCCGACGGTGGTCCTTCTCCCGCCGTCCGATAGGACACCGGCGCGTATGGCTCGGCGGGCGCGAAGGGCGGGAACGATGGAGAGGACCACCGCCACGACCGCCGCGAGCCCCGCGGCAAACGCGATGACGCTCCCGTCGGGCCGGACACCGTCCAGCCGGGGAATCCCATCCGGAGCCAGGGCCCCGAGCCAATCCGTACCCCAGTACGCGAGGACGAGTCCGAGCAGCCCGCCGGCGACGGCGAGGACGATGCCCTCAGCGAGGAAGTGGCGCGCCACCGCGCCAAAGCCGGCGCCGAGCGCCGTGCGGACGTCGATTTCCTGGCGTCGCCCCTCCGCGCGCACCAGGAACAGGTTCGCGACGTTTGCGTAGGCGATGAGAAGCACGAGTCCCACCGCGCCGAAGAGGATCCACAGGCTCTTCGCGACCCCGCCCACCACGTACGCCTTCAAGGGATAGACGTGGGTCGCGAAGCCGTAGCGTTCCATGAACTCGGGCGGGTAGACCGTCGGGAGTACCTCCGGCAGCCGCGCGGTCAATCGGTCCAGCTCCCGCTGCGCCGCTTCTACCGTGCTCCCCGCCCGGAGTCTTGCGATGGTCCGGAATTGCGTGTGCGCGTTGTAGAACGGTCCCGCGGGATTGAGGCGCAGCGGCAGCCAGATGTCGGTGCGCTCTTCCGCCGAGGGGACGCCGGCTGTCGGCGGGAGCTCGAAGCTCGGTGCCAGGACACCGATGACCTCGAATGTTTGCTCGTCTGGGCGGATGGCCGTCCCGATAACCGTCGTATCCCCGCCGAATTCGCGCTGCCAGTACCCGTACGACAGCATGGCCACGAGCGGGGTACCTGGATCGTCGTCGGTCTCGCCGATCGTGCGGCCGAGCACCGCCCGCGCACCGAGCATCTGGAGTGCACCAGCCGTCACTTGCGCGGCGCGCACCCGCTTCGGTCCGTCCCGCCCGACCACCGTCGCCCCAAACTGGCGGTACGCCCCCATGGTCTCGATGGCCTGCGCCTGGCGACCGAAGTAGAACCACGCGCCCGCCGACACGTCCCATTCGGTATCGGGACCGACGCCCGGCACGTCGCTCCGCAAACGCACCAGCCGGCCGCTGTCGGGGTACGGGAGCGGATCAAGCACCACGCGCTCGAGTGCCGCGTAGATCGCCGTGCTCGAACCGATGCCGAGGGCAATGGTGAGCACCGCGGCTGTGGCGAAGACTGGCGCGCGCCGCAGCGCGCGAAACGCGTAGCGAAGGTCGTGGAACAGGTTACTCATGGCGCAGAGCCTCCATGGCGTGGTCGCTCATCGCGTGCGCCCTCAGTCGGTTCGGCCGGACACTGGGCAGCCGCGAGCACTGGGTTCCGTGCCCGAGGAAGAGCAACGGCCGTACCACTCGGTTGCAGATCTTAAGTCACTGTCCGGCAAACACTTAGCACCAGCGGACAGATGCTGGCTCGCCATGGCGCCGTCCGGTTCTGGGATGGGGCGTCCCGGAACCGAGCGACGGAAAAAATTGCCCGGGAGTCGCAACTCGATTGAGCCGCGGTCGGCGCAAAGAGCGCACACTACTCCTCCCGCAGCACCCGCGCGGGGTCGGTGCGGGCGGCGCGCGCGGCGGGCACCAATGCCGCAACCGCGGCCACGGCAATCAGCACCAGCGTGACAGTCGCGTAGACCAGCGGATCGAACGGTTTCACCTGGAAGAGCAGCGAGCCGATGAGTCGATTGGCACCGAGCGCCGCAACCAGCCCCACCACCGATCCCGCAAGCGCCAGTCCCACACCGTAGCGTGCGACGAGGCGCAGTACGCTGGCTGGTGTGGCTCCGACGGCCATACGCACGCCCAGCTCCTGGCGCCGTCGCGCCACGGTCAGTGACAGGACCCCGAAGATGCCGAGTGCGGCGAGCAGCACGGCGCAGCCGCCGAAGAGCACGATCAGGACGCCAAGTGCGCGTGTGGGTCCGAGAGCGTCGCCGACGATGTCGTCAAGCGGCCGCAGATTGGAGATGGCGATGCCGGGCTGAAGCGTCGCTAGGGTCCGCCGCAGAAGGCTGGCCGTCGCGGCTTCGGCCCCCGGGCGGTGCTTGACGGCGACGCTCAGCCCCATCGGCGGGGCCTGGCGCATGGGGACGTAGATCTGGATACGAGAGGGAGTCTGCAACTGATAGTGCCGGACGTTCTCCGTGACCCCCACCACAGTCATCCACTCGATCGGCTCACCCTCGTCGCCGTTATTGAACGTCACGAGCTTGCCGATCGGGTCTTCCCCGGGCCAGAACTGTTGCGCCATCGTCTCGTCGATCACGGCCACCCGGACCGCGCCCTGCCGGTCGGTGGGTCGGAATCCGCGCCCGCGTACCAATCGGATTCCCATGGTTCGGAAGTAGTCCGGCGTGACGACGTTGTAGAGCACCGACGCCATGTCGTTCATGTCCAGCGATGCCCCTTGCGGTGCAATCACCCGTTCCCATGAACGGGGCACCAGCGGGATCAGCTGCGTGCCGGCGGCGGATACCACATCGGGCGATGCATCGAGCTGCGCGACCAGCGCGTCGTAGAACGCGTAGCGCTGCTCCGGCGTCGTGAACGTGTCTTCCGGTGGCTGCAGCCGTGCCGTGATCACGTCTCGAGCGACGAATCCCTTATCCACGTGCGACAGGCGCTCGAGGCTTCTGACGAGCAATCCGGCACCCACCAACAGCATGAGTGACAGTGCCACCTGCACCACGACGAGGCCATCGCGCAGTCGGCGCACGTCGCGGCCCCCACCCGTCGTTCTGGTACCGGCGTGGAGCCGCGTCGCGTGCGAGCGGCCCCCCACTCGCAGGGCGGGTAGCAATCCGAACAGCGCGGCACTCAGTGCGGTCGCTCCCACCGCGAACGCCAGCACCGGTGGGCTGAGCGACACGCGCGTTGCGAGCAGCGAGGGCAGATTGAGCGGCAGCAGTGAGGGCAGAGGTCCCACGACGAGCGCGGCGAATGCAAGTCCAAGCGCACCGCCCACTGTCGCCAGCACCGCGCTTTCCGTCAAGAGCAGCCCCATGAGCCGAGTGCGACCGGCACCGAGCGCCGCCCGCACCGCCAGTTCCCGGGTGCGTCCTTCGCCTCGTGCCAATGCCAAGTTCGCCACGTTGGCACATGCGATCAGGAGGAGCAGGCCGACGGCTCCCATCAGCGTCCAGAGCCCCTTCCGCACGTCGCCCAGGAACAGGTCGTCGAGCGGATGCAGTTCGGGCGTCGCAACCGGTTCGCCGACTTCCGACGCCAGCTCCGATGCCACGCGGGTGAGGTCGCCCTGTGCAGACGCGAGTGTCACTCCGGCCTTCAGCCGGGCAACGGCGCGCATGCCGAACGAGCTATACCGATTCTCCCACGGCAGGTCGTCCAGCACGCCCATCGGCACGTACGCCTCCACCTCCGCCGACGGATACCCGACGCCAGGCGGCAACACGCCGACGATCGTCCCCGTGAACCGATCCGTCGTGATCGACTGCCCGATGACAGTGGGATCGCCGCCGAACGCCTGCTGCCAGAACCCATTCCCCAGGACGACGGCTGCCGCCGCGCCCCGATCAGTCTCCGCCCCGCTGAACACTCGTCCGAGCGCTGGTCGCAGTCCCAGCGTTTGGAAGAAATCGCCCAGCACCAGCCGCGCATTCACCACCTCCGACCCGTCGGCGCCCGGCTGGATGAAACTCCACCCGGCCGACCCGCCCCAGCTCGAGAACATCCGGCTGCGCTCGCTCCAGGCCTGGTAGTACGGAACCGACAGCGAGATCAGGTATCCCTGCGGCGAGCGCGTGTCGGGCGTCACCAGACGATCTGGCTGCTCGTACGGCAGCCCGTCGATCAGCACGTTTTGCACGAGGGAGTACACGGCGGTCGTGCCGCCGATGCCGAGCGCCAGCGCGGCGACGGCGAGCAGCGTGAAGCCGGGCCGACGGAAGAGAGCGCGAAGCGTGGATCGGAGGGGCATGTTCATTCCTCTCGTAGTGCGTCCATCGGCTGCACGCGCGCCGCGCGACGAGCGGGGAGAAACCCGGCGAGAGCGGTCACCGTCGCGAGCGTCAGGGTCACCGCGATCAGGGTCAGGAGGTCGTTGGGTTGCACGCCGAACAGGAGACCGCGCAGGATGCGCGTGGCGAGGAGCGCGCCGACGAGTCCAAGACCGATCCCCACCGCGCCCAGCGACGCTGCTTGTCGCATCACCATGCGGACGATGTCTCGGCGCCCGGCACCGAGCGCCACCCGGACCCCGATCTCGCGCGTCCGTTGCGCGACGCCCTG
>CAYWNR010000299.1:0-5096 GCA_964459705.1 uncultured Gemmatimonadaceae bacterium
CGAGAACATCCTGCTGCACGAGGGCCAGGCGTTGGTGGCGGATTTCGGAATCGCACTTGCCGTCTCAGAGGCTGGAGGCACGCGGCTCACGGAGACCGGCCTCTCGCTCGGCACGCCGCACTACATGAGCCCGGAGCAGGCAACCGGCGAGCGTTCGCTGGACGCCCGAAGCGACGTCTATTCGTTGGGCTGCGTGGTGTACGAGATGCTGGTGGGCGAGCCGCCGCACCTCGGCAACTCGGTGCAGGCGGTGATCGCGAAGATCCTGACAGACGAGCCGCAGCCGGTGGCCGTTCGCCGGAACACAATTCCGCTGAACGTAGACGCCGCGGTGGGGATGGCGTTGGCCAAGCTCCCCGCCGATCGGTTCGCGAGCACGGCAGAGTTCGTGGAGGCGCTTCAGAACCCGGCCTTCACCACGACGCGCACCACGACCTCTCCCGGCATGGCCCCGGTGCGCGCCGGACCGTGGAAGTCCCTGGCACTCGCCCTCGCCGCCGCCACGGCGATGCTGGCCGCCGTGCTCGCATGGTCCGCCCTGCGGACGGGGCCCACGCCACCCGTGAGCAGGCAGCGCGTGCTGCTCGCCAAGCTCCCATCTCCCAGCATCGTGGGGTTGGGTACGGCGATCGCGCCGGATGGGTCGGCCATCGTCTTCCAAGATTCCATCGGCCGCGGCACCCGACTGTGGATCAAAGAGCGCGACCAGATCCAGCCGACGGCCTTGGCGACTCCGGACGCCGACTCGCCGGTGGGTCCGTTCTTCTCCCCCGACGGGACATGGATCGCGTTCTGTGATGGGAAGCTGAGGAAAGTGCCCCGAACGGGAGGGGCACCGATCACGGTGTCGGATTCGGTTACCTCGGTATATGGCGGCGCGTGGTTGGACGACGGCACGATCGTGTTTCCGGGAGCCAACGGCCAGGCCCTCTACCGCGTGAACGCCGACGGAGGCCAGACCGAGCGAATCGCCATCGTGGATTCGCTAGGGATCCTAGTGGTGGCCGTCACGCCGCTTCCCAAGGCCCGCGGCGTGCTTCTGGGGGCCATCGGACCCGCGAATGCGCAGTCCGTCTGGGCGCTCGACCTGCACAACGGGACCGCCCACGAAATCGTCCCCGGGGCGGCGGTCGCGTGGTACCTGCCGTCGGGCATGTTGGTGTTCGCCCGGCCCGACGGCAGTGTGTTCGTCGCGCCGGTCGATCTCGGGAGCCTGTCCCTCAGCGGACCGGCCGTCCCCGCGTTCGCGGGCGTCCGCACGGTCCGGGGTCTCCCGGACCTTCAGGCCAGCGCGAATGGGACGCTGTTGTATGCCCTCGGATCCTCCTCAATGGGTCAGGGCAGGGGGACGCCAACGTGGGTCACCCGCACCGGGCAGGCCACCCCGGTCGACAGCACCTGGCACGTAGGCATAGTGCTCAACGGCGGCGTATCGCTCTCTCCCGACGGTCGTCGGATTGCGCTCAGCAGTCTCGACAGCTCGGGCCGGGCGGACATGTTCGTCCGACGGGTGTCGTCCGGCGTGCCGTCGCGGCTGACGTTCGAGGGCATGACGAACATCAGGCCCGCGTGGTCGCCCGACGGCGAGCGGCTCCTGTACGTGTCCGACCGGGACGGGACGCCGAACCTGTGGCTCAAGCCCGCGGACGGCAGCGAGCAGGCGCGCCCGGTTGGTCGCACCGACCGCCCGATCTGGGAGGGTGGGTGGTCGCCCGACGGCACGTGGTTGCTGCTTCGCACCGACGACGTCGCCGTCGGCCACGGCGACATTCTCGGCGTTCGGCTTGGAGCCGACAGCGCGGCGGTTCCGCTCGTCGCCACGGACGCGGAAGAGACGTCGCCCGCCTTCTCACCCGACGGCCGATGGCTCGCGTACGCGTCGGGGGTATCCGGACGCAAGGAGGTCTACGTCCGTCCGTTCCCGAACGTCGCTGATGGCCCATGGCAGGTCTCCACGGCGGGCGGCACCGAACCGCGGTGGGCGCACAACGGACGCGAGCTCTTCTATCGTAACGGGCGCGGCTACCTGGAAGTGGCGTCCATCCACACCACGCCGAGCTTCGAGGTCGGTGACCGGCATGAGCTGTTCGACGCGAATGCGTACGCGGCCAACGACGACGATTGGTACTACGCGGTCGCCCCGGACGATCAACGCTTCCTGATGATCCTCCGCTCGACCGAGGTGGACGCAGGCAGCCAAGGCTGGATTCTCGTTGAGAACATGCTGCCGGAGCTGGAGACGATGGTGGGGAGATAGGCGGCTAGGCGGTTAGGCGGACGTTTACATCCTGCCCTCACTGCCCTTGCCGCCCTTACCACCCTCCCTGCCTAGCGGCCTGTCCCTCACCCGGGCATCTTGTCACCCGTGTCGACCCTCGAACAACGCCTGACCACGGGCCTGCAAGGCCGGTACACCCTCGACCGCGAGCTCGGTCAGGGGGGCATGGCCGTGGTCTTTCTCGCCACGGACCTGCGCCACGACCGGAAGGTCGCCCTCAAGGTGCTCCGGCCGGAGATCGCGAACGAGATCGGGGCGGAACGGTTCCTCCGGGAAATCAAAATGGCCGCGGGCCTCACCCACCCGCACATCCTGCCCGTGTACGATTCCGGCGAAGCCGGTGACCTGCTGTTCTACGTCATGCCGAACATGGAAGGGCGCAGTTTGCGCGAGCGGATCGACGCCGAGCGCCAGCTGCCGCTCGACGAAGCCCTCCGCATCACGCGGGAGGTCGCTTCCGCGCTCGACTACGCGCATCGCCACCAGGTGGTCCATCGGGACGTGAAGCCGGAAAACATCCTGCTCCATGAAGGGTCCGCGATGGTGGCGGACTTCGGCATCGGCAAGGCGCTGAGCGCGGGCGGATCGATCACCCAAACAGGATTGACCGTGGGAACGCCGGCGTACATGAGCCCGGAGCAAGCCGCGGGAGAGAGCGACCTGGACGGACGCAGCGACCTCTACAGTCTGGGATGCGTGCTGTACGAGATGCTGGCCGGGGAGCCCCCGTTCACCGGACCGACGGCCCAGGCCATCCTCGCCAAGCGCTTCGTATCGCCCATTCCGACCGTGCGCGCCACCAGGGACGTCCCCGAGGCCCTCGACTCGGCGGTCACGCGCGCGTTGGCACGCACGCCGGTGGACCGGTATCCGAGCGCGGCCGACTTTGCCGAAGCCCTGCGCGTCATCGCGCGATCCACCACCGGTTCCTACCGGACTCCAGCCGAAACGCAGCAGAGCACCGTTGCGCGCACGTCCATCGCCGTCCTGCCGCTCACCAATCGCAGCGCGGATCCGGAGAACGAGTACTTCAGCGACGGCATGACCGAGGAGATCATCAACGTGCTGGGCAAGGTGCCCGGCATCCAGGTCGCGTCGCTCACCTCCAGCTTCGCCTTCAAGGGCAAAGACGTGGACATTCGTCAGGTTGGGGCGAAGCTCGGCGTGGGGACGGTGCTGGAGGGCGGCGTCCGTAAGGTCGGCAACCGCATTCGCGTCACGGCACAGCTCACCGACGTGCAGAACGGCTACACGCTCTGGACCGAGACGTACGACCGCCAGCTGGAAGACGTGTTCGCCATCCAGGACGAGATCGCTCGGGCCATCGTCGACGCGCTCAAGCTCAAGCTCGTCGGCGAAGAACCCCTGGTGGTGCCGACCACCACGAACCTCGAGGCGTACACGCTGTATCTGCGGGGCCGCTTTCTGTGCGCCAAGTTCACCAACGCGGACCTCCGACGGTCCATCGAGATGTTCGAGGAAGCGCTGGCGAAGGACGCACGCTACGCGCGCGCACATGCGGGGATTGCGGACAGCTGGTCGCGCCTCGCGGATGATTGGGTCCCCCCGTCCGAGGCCTACCCGAAAGCGAAGTCGTCCGCTCAACGCGCGCTCGAGCTGGACCCCTCACTGCCTGAGGCGCTGACGGCGCTCGGCCGAGTGTACGCGTGGTACGATTGGGACTTCGCGAGCGCCGAGCGAGAGCTGACGAAGTCCGTCCAGATGAACCCCAGCTCCGCCGAAACGCATTTCGTGCTGGCCACGACGCTCCCCGCGCTCGGCCGGCTCCCGCAAGCCATCGACGAGATGCGCGAGGCCTTGGTTTCAGACCCGCTGTCGCCAATCTACGGCCGGTATCTCGGCCGGTTCCTCGTGTTCGCCGGTCAATACGACGCCGCCATCCGGCAGAGCCACGCGACGCTGGAGCTGCACCCCGGCTATAACCAAGTCTTCATCAACATGGGATCGGCGTATCTGGGACTCGGCAAGGCGGAGGAAGCGCTCGACTGGTACCAACGCGGTCAGTCGCTCGAGTCGG
The DNA here is from genome assembly GCA_964459705.1 of uncultured Gemmatimonadaceae bacterium. GTDB lineage: Bacteria > Gemmatimonadota > Gemmatimonadetes > Gemmatimonadales > GWC2-71-9 > JAOTWJ01. The sequence continues at coordinate 4,317 of CAYWNR010000299.1, forward strand.
CGGTGCGCTCCTACGATGCGTTCATCGTGCGCGCACTCGCGGAGATGGGCGAGCGGGATGAAGCCGAAGCCATCCTCCAGCGACTCGAAAAGGAAGCAGCGACGCAGTACATCCGCGCCGAAAGCCTCGCGATGGGATACGCGGCGCTGGGTGACGCCGATCGCGCGTTCGCCTGCCTCGAGCGCGCCTTTGCGGATCGCTCGGCGGGGCTGACGTTCTTCCACGTGGACCCCGGGTTCGCGCCACTGCGGGACGATCCGCGATACGGGGAGCTGGTGCGCCGGATTGGGCTGAGATAGGGCCGGCGGACCGGCGGACCGGCGGACCGGCAAGCTGTATGCTTCCTCCACTCGGGGAAACTGGCCTCAGCGCTGATCAGCGCGCTTCGACTCGCGAGATACGAAATACCCAGGCGTACTGACTCGGCGGTGCGGTGCCCGGCGGCACGGGCGCCACGAAGCCCGCGCCCGATACCTCCCACGGCAACACGGCATCCGTGCCGAGCAGCGTGACCGTTGCGCCGGGCGACGGCTTGATCTGGGTCGACGACACGTAGGCGGGCAGCTCCGTCTCGCCGTCGTCGGCCAGATAGATGAGATAGACCGCTCCGTCCTTCCCGCGTGTGAAGCGGACCTTCCCCTCGGCGTAGGGACTGACGGGACGGGTCCCGTAGATCGCGTCGCCATTCACCCGCATCCACGAGCCCAACGCCGTCAGCCGGTCGTACGCGGCGGCGTGCCAGGTGCCGTCCGGGCCGGGCCCGATGTTCAAGAGCAGGTT
>CAYWNR010000300.1:0-3059 GCA_964459705.1 uncultured Gemmatimonadaceae bacterium
CTGTTCATCAGCTCGATCTTCCGGCGGCTGTTGCCCATGAGGGGGGCCAGCCGACGCCGGATGCCGAGGTTGATGCGCGCCCGCGGGTCCTGTGCGTAGACCCGGTACATGTAGTCCCGGTCCTCGTCGGTAACCATCTCGAGCGTCAGCTCGTCGTGATTCCGCAGGAACACGGCCCACTGCGCGCCCTCGGGAATGGGCGGCGTCTGCTGGAGGATGTCCACGACCGGGAACCGGTCTTCCGTATGGATCCCCATGAACAGCCGGGGCATGACCGGAAAGTGGAACGCCATGTGGCACTCGTCGCCGTTGCCGAAGTAGGCGACCGCGTCCTCGGGCCACTGGTTCGCCTCGGCCAGGAGCATCCGGTCGCCGTATTTCCGGTCCACGTGACGGCGGAGCTTCTTCAGGAACTCGTGCGTCTCGGGCAGATTCTCGCAGTTCGTGTCCTCGCGTTCGTACAGATACGGCACCGCGTCGAGGCGGAACCCGTCCACGCCCATGTCGAGCCAGAAGTCCAGCACCTTGAACATCGCGCGGTGCACCGCGGGGTTGTCGAAATTGAGGTCGGGCTGGTGCGAGTAGAAGCGGTGCCAGTAGTACGCCTGCGCTACCGGGTCCCAGGCCCAGTTCGACTGCTCGAAGTCCTTGAAGATGATGCGCGCGCCGCGGTACCGATCCGGCGTGTCACTCCACACGTACCAATCGCGGTACCCGTTGCCGGGGCTGGCCTGTCGCGCGCGCTGGAACCACGGATGCTGATCGGACGTGTGGTTCAACACCAGCTCCGTCACGACCCGCAGGTCGCGCTGGTGCGCCTCGCGGAGGAAGGCGCGAAAGTCCCGGAGCGTGCCGTAGGATGGGTGAACATCCGTATAGTCGGCGATGTCGTACCCGTCATCCCGCAGCGGCGACGGGTAGAACGGCAACAGCCACAGGGTCGTGACGCCGAAGTCCTGCAGGTAGTCGAGCCGCTGGGTCAGGCCGCGGAAGTCGCCGATGCCGTCTCCGTTGCTGTCGGCAAAGGCGCGGACGTGCAGTTGGTAGATGACCGCGTCCTGATACCAGCGGCGGTCACTCATCCCCGGGCTCCCGCACCGCGAGGCGGAGCACGTGGGCCACCTCGCGCGTCGGATCGAGCCGCACGTAGTTGCGCGTCCCCCGCCAGGTGTACCGTTCTCCCGTCAGCAGGTCCTCCACCTCGTACCACTCATCCTCGTCCCATCCCAGGGCGTCGAGCGGCGCGTGGATCATGGTCTCGCGGGGACCGTGCGGATCCAGGTTCACCACGCAGAGCAGGTGGTCGTCCCCCGCCCACTTGTAGTACGCCAGGATCTGATCCGTCTCCGTGGTACAGAAACGGAGGTTGGCAAGCTGCCGCAGCGCCGGGTGCGCGCGCCGCAGACGATTGAGGCGCCGGATGTCGTCGTTGATGTTGCCCGCGGCGTTCCAGTCGCGCACCCGAATCTCGTATTTCTCCGAGTGCAGGTACTCCTCGCTGCCGACTTTGACAGGCACGTTTTCGCACAGCTCGAAGCCGGAGTAGATGCCGTAGAGTGGCGACAGGGTGGCCGCGAGCAGCAGCCGCACGCGGAAGGCCGGACGCCCACCGAGCTGGAGATACTCGTGCAGGATGTCGGGCGTGTTGGTGAAGAAATTCGGCCGGAAGTACTCCACCACCTCGGGATCGGTCAGCTCGGTCAGATACTGGGTCAGCTCCCACGCGCTGTTTCGCCACGTGAAGTACGTGTACGACTGCGTGAAGCCGAGCTTGGCCAGCGCGTGCATCCGGGCGGGACGAGTGAAGGCCTCCGCCAGGAAGATGGTTTCCGGATGCCGTGCCTTCACCTCGCCGAGTACCCAGTCCCAGAACGCGAACGGCTTGGTGTGCGGATTGTCCACCCGGAAGACGGTCACGCCTTGGGCGATCCAGAACAGGAAGATGTCCCGGCAGGCCGTCCACAGGTCGGGATAGTCGTCGCACCAGAAGTTGATCGGGTAGATGTCCTCGTATCGCTTGGGCGGATTCTCCGCGTAGCGGAGCGAGCCATCCGGGCGGCGGAAGAACCAGTCGGGATGGTCGTGCACCCAGGGGTGGTCGGGCGAGCACTGGAGCGCGTAGTCGAGGGCGACCTCGAGCCCGACCGTGCGGGCGGCCCGTAAGAACGCATGGAAGTCGTCCAGCGTGCCGAGGCCCGGATGGATGGCGGTATTACCTCCTTCCGCACTCCCGATAGCCCAGGGACTGCCGGGATCGTCCGGCTCGGCCCGGAGCGTGTTGTTCTTCCCTTTCCGGTGCGTCGTGCCGATGGGGTGGATGGGCGGCAGGTACACGACGTCGAACCCCAACTCGGCCACGGCCGGCAGCCGCCGCGCCGCATCGGCGAACGTCCCGGGTCGTGCGGGATCCGTGGTCTGGGAGCGCGGGAACAGCTCGTACCACGCGGCGACACCCGCGATCTCGCGATCTACGTCGATGAGGTAGAGCCGCTCGTGCCGCACCGCATCCGGCGCGGGCAGGTGCATGGCCAGCAGATCTTGGACACCGGGGTCCAGGGCGGCCGCGGCGCGGTCCGCCTGCGGGAGGCGCTCGTCGCGCAGGCGTTTCCCCACGCGGCGTAGCCCGGCCTGGTCGGGGCCGGACGCCTCGGCAACCGCTTCGTCCACGAGCCGCGCGCCTTCGAGCAGCTCCATGGCGACATCCGCGCCGGCCGCGAGGAACTTCTCCACCTCCGATGTCCAGCTTCCCCAACGATCGGTCCACGCGTCCACGGAGAACGTCCAGCGACCCACGCGATCCACGACGAGCTCGCCGGTGAGCCGGTCGAAGTCCCTCTCGTAGGTCATAGGCGCCGTCAGCCAGTCGGCATCACCGGGGGGGCGGTACCGGATCCGGCCCGTCACCAGGTCATGACCCTCCTTGAACGCCGTCGCCCGCACTGTCACGCGGTCGCCGACGACGCGCTTGGCGGGAAATGCACCGCCATCGACGCTGGGCGTCACCTGCTCGATGACCAGGTGAGGGAGCCCGGACGCCGGAGGCGAAGCGCCGGTCTCAG
>CAYWNR010000300.1:3159-5096 GCA_964459705.1 uncultured Gemmatimonadaceae bacterium
GGGTCGATCTCCGCCAGGCTCACGCCGCCGCCCGTGACTTCCGCCTTGTGGTACCCCTCGTGGCCGGTGCACGGCAGCACACCGCACACGAGCGTCTCCGTCAACCGACGGCGCTCATCTCGACGGAGTTGGGCGAGCGACCGATCCGGCGCGATGTCCGCGACCTCGAGGAGCGCCAGCGCGAGGCGGTCGGGGAGCTGACCGCGCAGGGCACCGACCGCGGTGCGCGTGCCCTCGGGGCGCAACCGCTCCTCCCACGCCGGTTCGTCCAATTGCGTCCAGCGCACGCGAACGTCCGCCGGCCGCTCGGGCGCGGCGCGCACCACGACGTGCGATACGTCGAGCACGGCCGGACCGGAGTAGCCGCGATGCGTGAAGAGAAACCCGCCGGTCGCGGTCGCCGAGCGGGCACCATCCCGCGCGGTGATCGTCACCGGCAGCGACACGCCGGCGAGATGGCCAAACGGCGGCGGCGTGGCGGTGAGTGGCGTGAGGGCGGCGTAGGTCGGATGCACCGTGTGGCCGAGTCCTTCGGCAAGGCGGAGCCCGAGTCCGTCACTCCCGGTCTTGGGCACCGACAGGCCACCGGTGGCGAGGACAACCGTGTCCGCCTCGAGCGGCTCGCCCGATTCCAGCGCGACCTTCCAGCCACTGGACGTGGGCGACACATCGGTCACCGATGTATGTGGACTGAACCGAACGCCGCGCCGTGCCGCCAAGGTGAGCAGCCCATCCCGCACGTCGCGCGCCCGGTTTGACGAAGGGAAGAGCTTCCCCGAGTCCGTTTCCTCGACCAGCGCGAGATCTAGCTCGCGCTCGAAGAAGGCGATCTGCTCGGCGAGCGGCCAGGACCGGACGATGTTCCTGAGCGTGTGCGGGGACGAGTCGGTGACGAAGCGGGATTCGTCCAACCGGGCTGGGAGGATGTTGCACCGGCCACCGCCCGAAATGAGGATCTTCCGCCCGCCGTCCGGCGTGCGCTCGAGCAGGACGGTCTCCGCGCCGGCGCTCGCGGCCGAGACGGCCGCCATGAGTCCGGCGGCTCCCGCGCCCACTACCACGACTCGCGCCAGGAAAGCTCCAAGGTGAGATTCGGGAACGTATCCCAGCATCGGCCGGTCGTCGAGGCGCCTGCGGTGGTGGTCACTTGCTCGGCTTCGCGGTGGACGCCCCTGGTGCCGCGCCCTTCATCTAGTTACTGTTCCTTCAGCGTCTGGCGCGGTACGCGCCGAAAATCCAGCGATATTATGACAAGGGACCTGGCTCAACGCCGGTCCCTTTTTCGTGAGAGAGCCTTCGCCGGCGGTCAGCCGGCGGCCTGCAACGGGGGGCTTGATCCCGTGAAGACTGATGAGCGATCGGGACGTACGGCACGACCGGACTCCGGGCGACCATTAGGACACACCACCAGTTCAAGGAGTCGGGTTATGCGTACGAAAGGCACCGTCAAGTGGTTCAACGACGATAAGGGCTTCGGGTTCCTCACCCGAGAGGACGGAGAGAAGGACTGCTTCGTTCATCACTCGGCCATTCAGGCCAGTGGGTTCAAGTCGCTGGCCGAGGGCCAGAAGGTCGAGTTCGATGTGGTGCAGGGCCAGAAGGGCCCCGCCGCGGAGAACGTCGTCGTCGTCACGAGCTAAGTCCCAGTCACCACCGATGGCCCAACGGGGTCGCCCCGGGTTCGGGGCGGCCCCGTTGTCGTTCGGCGTGGCGTGACCGAATCCCAGCCTGCGCGAGCCCGCCGTGTCAAACGGCTCCACGGACAATCCGATGATTGGACCTTTTGCTGTCTGGGGTTCATATTTTCCTGATGCGGGTAATCTCTGACGACCCAACCACGGGAACCGTGGCATGAGCGAGACAGCGCGTGTGATTTCGGTCGCCCTCATCGAGGACAACCGTCTGGTGCGCGAAGGGATTTCCGCGCTGCTCAATCA